>CALJPJ010000332.1 GCA_937980625.1 uncultured Bdellovibrionales bacterium | reverse complement strand
ATAAAAATAAAGATAAAGTTTTTATACATAAATGTGACTTAAGTAATCAAAACGAAGCATTAAAATTTGCTAATGAGCTCAGTTCAAATTCTCAAATTGATGTTTTATTTAATAATGCTGGTCTATTAACTGGTGACCTTTTAGAAAACCTTGAGGTTCATAAAATCTCATCCACATTAAATGTCAACTTAAACACGCCTATTTTATTAACTCGAATATTTTTACCCAATATGATTAAAAATAAGTTTGGTTTAATTATAAATAACGCTAGTGTCTCAGGTGAGTTTTACTTTCCATGTGCACAAGTGTATTCAGCAACAAAGGGAGGACTAACCTTATT
Organism: uncultured Bdellovibrionales bacterium; assembly: GCA_937980625.1. Taxonomy (GTDB): domain Bacteria; phylum Bdellovibrionota; class Bdellovibrionia; order Bdellovibrionales; family UBA1609; genus JAHDIR01. The sequence goes on along the minus strand of CALJPJ010000332.1, from coordinate 3,109 downwards.
CACCAAAAGCCTCCAATTAGAATTAAAAGATACAGGTGTAAATACTTTATTATTAATCACCCCAGGAATAGAAACTAAAATGATGGAGCAACTTAAAGAAGACTACTCCAAACATATGGAACTAGATTTTTTAGCTAATACCATCCCACCTGAAAAATGGGTGGAACAAATAATGGGATCTATAAAAAAAGATGATCGTATTTGTTACCCAACAGGATCTACACGCATGGGGTTATTTTTAAACCGTCACACACCTAAGTTGTTTGAAAAAATAATTATGTCTAAATTTCAACGAAATAAGGTTAAGCCTAAACCTTAAAAAATAACTTTGGATCATTGAAAAATGCTTCTATAGCCTTAAAATGTTTAGCTAGCTCCTCTCCATGAGTTAAACGATGATCAATAGTCCACCCCAGCTGTAAATATTTTTTTTCCACTATATTTTTATTTTCGTCAAATTCCAGTTTTTTTTCAATTTGGCCAATAGCTAGAATCATACTATTTGTAGAGTGCTTTAATAAAGGTATATAAGCTGAAGGCAAGCCCAATGACCCCACATAACTAACTATAATTGAGCCAAATAAATCATGTGGACAAATTTTATGAATAAATGAAAATAGCTTTTGCTTGCTTAAAAAGTAAAATATTTTGAAAAATACTCTTCTAAGTGGAGCTGGGGTCAACCTCATTAATTTTGAAGACAGTCTAACGCTATACAAAGGGTCTTTGCGTACTTTATTCACTTCCTTATAAAGTTTTAAACGTAAATCTTTTAAACTTGTAACTTCATCAAAATCAATAGGCTGAATAAACAAACTTGACTCTGGGTTGTCAGACTTCACCATAAAGGATAATTTAATATTATCTCTTTCTACTTTTTTATTCATAAAAAAATACGAGTTCATACGCGGAAATTTTTTGGTCACTTTAACTAAAGCATAGGTAATATAGGCTAATATATCTTTTTCTGAAAATTCAGGGTGTTTTTTCAACTCATTAAACAACTTATCTACGCATATAGGAGTTGAAGCATATATAGATGGGTTACCAGGGGGGTCCCACTGATAAGGGCTAGTTTCAAAAAAAAAGTCTTTCATTTTACCTATTTAAAGCATTTTGGCTTTGCCACCAGCTTAACCAAGCTTTTTTCTCACTGTCATAAGGAGTAGTGTTTATATTATGACCTGAGATCCTTGGCAAGGCCTCAAATAGAAACTTTGAATGTTGATCATCAATTTTTTCTTTATTGAGCTCTGACATAATATTAGGTAGATCTGTTTTTGTACTCATTTTATATATAGCTTGTAAAATATTTTTCCTAACCCATAAAGGTTTACCTTTTCTAAAATTTAGCTTGTTGTCTATATTAGCCCGCAATACTTTTTTAACTTTTTCAGATGGATTTTTACTTAGTATATCAACTGCTGCAGACCTAACAATTAGTGACGGATCAGAGTTTAAGTATTTAATTGCCCAAGCATGAGCCATTTTTCTATTTCCATTTTCTAAGCCTAAAAGAGCTGAATTACGCATAAACCATTGTTTATGAGTTAAACCACTTTTTGTAGCTTTGGATTTTGGGAAGTTACTCGCTATAACTGCCATTGATCTCCAGCGATGTCCAAGCTTATAATCAGAATTAAACGCAATCTCTTTTAATGATTGATAACTTTTTTTTGATTTTAAAGCGTTAAAACGCCGGCTAGAAGGTAAATTTAGCTTATCTAGAGCAGACAATTCTTTTTGAAAAGGAACCTTCTTAACAGCAGCATATGTAAGTGAAGCACTCGATAATATAAATATAGTTATTAAAATTAATCGCCCAATTATATTTTTCATATTAACTCCTTTATGACTTTGCGGCTTCATCAACAGGTTTTTCTGTTTTGTCTAGCGCTTTGTCAGCTAGTTTTTTAGCTTTATTTGCGCCACCTTCTACTGGCTTTTCTGCCGCATTGGCCTCTCCAGCTTCAGCTGGCTCATACTTAGATAATTTCTGTATTAACTTTTCATTTTCGGTTTTATACTTAGACAAATTGGCAATATCGTCTTCAATAATTTCATAATCTGAAAGCTTTGCTTTTAAATTTTCAATTTCACCTTTAAGTGAAGCAACAAGGTCAGAACCATCACCATCTTCATTTTTCAATTTATTTAACTTTTCTTGCTGAACTTCAAAACGATGCTTCATTCTTTCAAGTTCTTTGTTTTTCTTTTTTAAATCTTCATTTAACTTTAAAGCTTTAATATTTTTAGTTGCTGGGTTTATCACATCTAATTTAACACTTCTGTAAATAACAATAAACCAAACCAAACAAATAACAGCAATAATGGTAGCTAAAAAGAAAACTAAAAACTGATTATTTTCTATAATATAGTTAATAAATTGATCCATAATTTAATTTTTCAGCACGCTAGCCTAAAGGTCAAGAGCCGGTCAAAAATACTATACTTTAAAGCAGTAATTTTTCGACTAATACCAACTCCATTAAATAATTACCTAAATTCTAAGCTTGTTTAATTTATAATGTACTCAAACAGATCCCTCCAGGAGAGCTCCGAGTATTATAATTTAAATAAACTGAGAATTTAAGTAGTCATTTAATGGAATAGGCATAACTAACTGCTCCGCTCAAAATTTTAGTCAAAATAAAATACAACTGAAATTTCTCTGTTTTTACAAACATGAATTAAATCTAATTCATGTTTATAAGACTACGACTATTCACCTAGACACTTAGCTAGCTAGAGCCATTATTTAGTTCTAATTTTAGTTATTTTGAACAATTTGACGGGTCTACTTGGTCTCTCGAATATAACTTACCAGAGCCATAACAAACATATAAGCAGTCTGACTGACCAATTTGTTCATTTACTTCTAGCTCATAGTAACAACTACGACCAAACCCACTATTATCAGTTTTTTCATCTTCAATAGCGACAACTGGCTCACATTTTTTTCTAACTATTACATTATCATAATGCTCTTCAACAGCTGCGACTAAATCATAATCCATATTGCATTCAAGACTATTCATTTGATCAGAGGTTATTCTAAATCCACCTCTTACGCACTCTGACTGACCATTTAACACTTCATTTCGAGATG
>CALJPJ010000331.1 GCA_937980625.1 uncultured Bdellovibrionales bacterium | reverse complement strand
AATCAATAATATTACTGATGCTAAAAAAGTATCAGAATTTTTATTAAAAAACCGCGATAAACTCATTAGCGAATTTTCTCCACTTAAAATTATTAAGCCAGATGGTACCATACGAAAAAAAACAAGCTTAAATTTAACCGGCAAAGATGAGGACGGTAATAAACTGCCAAACATACCTAAGTATATTAAGCAAGGAGATACCGTTGAGGCCATTGTTACCAAGGTCAATGACAAGCTCGGTTTAACATCTGTTCGTTTTGCTGAAAGCAAAGGCTTAATTGATGTGTCTAGTATGTCATGGGCTAGAAAACCCAATCCAAAAGTTTCACCAAAATGGGCCAAAGCAATAAAAAAACCATCAGAAGTTCTAAAAAAAGGAGATATAATTTTAGTAAAAGTGGTTGCTGAAAAATTTGCTCCCAAAAGACTTGCTAAAACTATTGAGTCTGCAAAATCAAAGGAGTCTTGGCCTAAAGACATTCCCCTTTTTGAAAATTATGCCGAAGTAAAACTCGAACAAGAGCCTGTGGCTCAGGGAGCTTTGCTTTCAGTGGGTAATAACTCCGGTGATATATTGGCCATGGTTGGTGGTTACGATTTTAAAAAGTCTAAATACAACTGTAGTATTCAAGCCGCCAGACAAACAGGGTCTTCCTTTAAAGCCTTTGTTTATGCCTCAGCTTTAGATCACGGTTATACGCCTGCCACAATTTTAATTGATGCTCCTTTAGTTTTTAAACAAAAAACAACGTCTTGGAAACCTGCTAACTATACTCAAAAATTTAAAGGCGATGTTTTATTTAGAAGTGCTATTGCTCAGTCTTTAAATATTCCTACTGTTAAACTTATTGAAGACGTTGGAGTCGCTTGGGTTGCGGATTACTCAAAACGCCTTGGTATATTCAGCCCATTAAATATGGATTATACATTAGCTCTTGGATCCAGCAGTGTGACCTTATATGAAATGACAAAAGCATTTGCTCACTTCCCAAGATTAGGTAAAAAAATAAGCCCCATTATTTTACACAAAGTGGAAGATCAAAGTGGCAAAGTTATAATCGAGCAACTCAGCCTCGATGATCGATTTTCCGAAGAAATTAATGAGCTAAACAATTACCTTGCCAAACGTAAAAGCTCAGGATTTTCCTCTAGTACAGGCGACAAAATTGACGAAAATGCTACCAAAGATGATGACCAAACAAAACCAATTGTTAAATATAAGCCTAAACTCTTTTTTAATGATGATGAACTTATTATGAAACCTGCTACTGCATATTTAACAACCACAGTTTTAAAAGCTGCTATTACTGATGCTAACTCAACTGGTTTACGTGCAAGTAATATAGGCCGTCCTGCCGCTGGAAAAACTGGCACATCAAGTGACGAATATGACGCTTGGTTTTTAGGCTATACGCCTCAAATTACTACCGGTGTTTGGGTTGGTTATTTAAATGAAAAATCACTAGGCGCAGGTGAAGGTGGCGGTAGAACTGCATTACCAATTTGGCTAGACTATATGAAAGAAGCTCATACCGAAATTGAAAAACGTGATTTTGAAGTCCCTAGTGGAATTATATTTACAAATATTGATAGTGTCACAGGGCGTTTAGCCTCTGAAGATACTGAAAAAGTTATTAAGCAAGCTTTTATTGCAGGAACAGAGCCAACTGAAAGAGCTGATGAGCCTACAGTTGAGGATACCAAAAACTTTTATAAAGAGGACTTAGCAGAATGAAAAACTCCATTATCTTAAAAGGAGTTAAACAAAATAACTTAAAGTCAGTAGATATTGAAATTCCTCTCGGGTCATTCACTACTATTTGTGGCCCTAGTGGCTCAGGTAAGAGCTCTTTAGCCTTTGAAACCTTATATGCTGAAGGCCAAAGACGTTATATTGAAAACCTCTCTAATTATACGAAACAGTTTTTAAACAAGGCTCCTAAGCCTGATCTTGAAAGTATTGAAAATATACCTCCTTCTATTTCTTTAGAACAAAAAAATAGTGTTAAATCATCTCGATCATCTGTTGGTACAACAACTGAGATTACAGACTACTTAAGGTTACTCTTTGAAAAAGCAGGAACTGCCTATTGTCCAACTCACTCCATTGAGCTAGTAAAACATAGCACTCAAAATGCAACAAACACGACCATCGATACCTTCTCAAAAAAACGTGGCTATATAATGTTTCCTTTAATTAAGGATAAAAGAAATTTAAAACCAAAAGTTTTATTAAAAAGCCTCATAAAAGATGGTTTTATGCGTATTTATGTTCCTAAAACCACCAGGAAAAGTAAAGTCAGCAAAAAAAAGAGCGCCAAAAAAGTAGTTAATAAAAAAATATATAAAAAAATTACACTCGGAGATTTTTACGAGCTTAGTGATAAAAAATTTGCCGCAAAAGGATTGCCAAACAAGGATTTATACATTGTTGTTGATCGGCTTGGTTTTAGCAAAGATAGTGAAACTCGAATTTTTGACTCTTATTATCAGGCCTACAATGGCTCCATTAAGTATAATAACTTAAACCGTGCCCAGGCTAATGTTTTAACTACTGATGGTGAAGTTATAAACTTTAGCGAAGAGTATTCTTGTACTATTTGTGATTATAAATTTCCAAACATTGACTCCAGGCTATTTAGCTTTAACTCACCTATCGGAGCTTGTGAGTCATGTAGTGGCTTTGGTAATATATTACAAATCGCCCCAGAAAAAGTAATCCCCAACCCAAAACTTAGCTTGAGGGATGGCGCCATTAAGCCATTTACAATGCCTAGCGGAAAAACCGACAATCGCAAAATGTTAAAGTACTGTGAAAAAGCTAAAATAAATATTGATACCCCATGGGAGAAACTTCCAAAAAAGCATCAAAAGGCAATTTGGGATGGCAATAAAGACTTCTATGGTGTGCTGGGAGTATTTGAATACCTAGAAACTAAAAAATATAAAATGCATGTGCGTGTATTTTTAGCCAGACACAAAAGCCCAAGCCCATGTCCAGACTGTAAAGGGTCACGCCTAAAACCAGAAAGCTTACAAGTGTATGTAAAAGATAAAAACATACACAACTTAAGTAGCTTAACTATTGCAAGGCTTCACACTTTTATCGCCCAATTAAAACTGTCTCCTGAAAAAACTGAAATATGCAAAGAAGTATTATACCAGCTCGAATCGAGGTTATCTTATTTATTAGAAGTTGGCGTTGGGTATTTAACCCTTGATCGCCCAACTAAAACTTTATCTGGAGGCGAGTTCCAAAGAATTATGCTTTCCAATCAATTAGGTATGGGGTTATCACAAACGCTATACGTACTAGATGAGCCAACCATTGGATTACACCCAAGAGATAATGACCGCCTAATACAAATTTTAAAACGCTTAAACGAACTTGGTAACACCTTAGTTATTGTAGAACATGATCATGACATTATTAAAAATAGTTCCCATGTTATTGAACTTGGTCCAGGCTCTGGCCACCTTGGTGGAGAAATTATTTATGCTGGAACGGAAAAAAAGTTTTATAACTGTAATAAATCAAAAACAGCTCGTCATTTAAAGCCCCAAAATTGGGTCCCATTAAAAACACCTCGTAAAGTTAACTTTAACAATGAAAGATATACTTTAGAGCTTAATGGTTGCTCTAGTAATAACTTAAAAAATATAAATGTCAAAATACCACTTAATCGACTTGTTACTGTAACTGGTGTTAGTGGATCGGGTAAATCTACACTCATCAGTAACACTCTATACCCCGCTCTTGCTAGGGAACTTGGTACTGAATTTAAACCTGGTGGAAAATTTAAATCTCTAAAAGGAATTAGTAATTTAAAAAGCGTCTTATATATTGATCAATCGCCTATTGGGAAAACTGCTCGAAGCACCCCAGTTAGTTACCTAAAAGTTTATGATGCGATAAGAACTTTGATGGCATCTTCTAGCGAAGCCAAAGCTAGAGGTTATCGCCCATCTACCTTTAGCTTAAATGTTGATGGTGGACGCTGCCCTGTATGTAAAGGTATTGGCTTCGAAGTCATTGATATGATGTTTATGGATGATATCAAAATTGAATGTGAAGCCTGTGATTCTAAAAAATTTAGACCAGAAGTGCTTGATATTAAGTTTCGCGGTAAAAATATATTTGAAGTACTCTCTTTAACTGTAAAAGAAGCCATGGACTTTTTTGTTTCTTTTCCAAATATACGCAAGCCACTTTCTTTATTAAAAGAAGTTGGCCTTGACTACATTAAACTTGGTCAAACAGCAAATACGTTAAGTGGTGGAGAAAGCCAACGCTTAAAAGTCGCCAAGGAAATCCATGCAACTAATCAACACGCTACACTTTACATTCTTGATGAACCAACAACAGGTTTACACTATGATGAGGTTCAACTACTAATTAAAGTTTTAAATAAATTAATTGAAGCTGGTGGAAGCGTTATATTAATTGAACATAACCTAGAAATTATTAAAAACTCTGATTACATCATTGATCTTGGACCAGAAGCTGGCTCTGGTGGAGGAAAAATTATCGCCCAAGGATCTCCTGAAGAAATCATCAAAGTCAAAAAAAGCCATACAGGAAAATACCTAAAAGAATATATTGGGCCGATGTAAAATACCAGGTTATTTGCCTACTATTGAGCTCTCATTATTTATAAGCTAAGTTTTTGATTAAAATCAAAAGAGCTCGCAGTTTTATATTATACCAAATCCATTAAGTCATTCCCTAAAATCTAAGCTTGTCTATCAAAAATTGAACAAAAATAAGGTAAATATTATATATATTTAACTAAGTCGCCGACTAAAGCGCGCGCTCATTGATTATTGTCATTCTATATATATAATAGCTGGAATGATTATTATACTTAAGCGACTTTTGCCTGAATTCAAACCCTACTTATGGAAATTTATATTCGCCCTAATTTTAGGTGGTATTATGTCAGGCCTCAAAGCATTAATCCCAAATTTATTTGAAATGCTCACTGTAGCTTGGGAAGACAAAAACAAAGACTTAACTATTTACCTCCCCTTTGCAATATGTGGTGTATGGGTACTAGTAAGTATTCTCAGGTTCTTCCATATGTATATCATGAGGTATATCACAGAAATTATAGCTATAAACTTTAGAAAAAAACTAATGAATAAATACCTGCGACTTGATTTAAGTTATGTTCAAAATTTTCAGAGCGGTTCTGGTGGACTGATGAGCCGCATGCTAAATGATATAGTAATTATACAAAATGATTTCATGAAGATTGCAGCCCTATTTCGTGAACCAATATTAATTTTTCTTATATTTGGCTATCTGTTATATATCGACTGGAAGTTAGTAGCTATAATTCTTATTGCTGCTCCTGTTATAACTTTTATCTTAAAAACTTTAGCTAAAAAACTAAGAGCTGTTGGTGTATCTAATCAAGAAAAAATGGAAGATTTAACTAAAACTTTGAAAGAAAGTTTAGATGGCACACGAATAGTTCAATCTTTTAATCTAGAGAAAAAAATTAATAATAAATTTGATCAACAAGCTAATGATTATTTAGAACTAAGACGAAAAATTGTCAAATTTGAGGAGGCTTCTGGCCCGTTATCTGAAACTATCTCTACTTTTGCACTATCTGTTTTACTTGTTTACATTGGTAATGAAATTTTAAATGGTAGTCTTAGCCATGGTCAATTTTTGAGCTTTAGTATTGCCGCCACTATGTTATCTGAGTCC
>CALJPJ010000330.1 GCA_937980625.1 uncultured Bdellovibrionales bacterium | reverse complement strand
CCATTTACGGTAAGTCCTCTAGGTATGTTAGCGAAGAGAGGCTAAGGCAAATGATTGCCTATGAGTTTGATTTATTAAATGAGCGACTTCAAGGTCAGCGTGGTTCCACAAGTCGCTTTTTTTCCTTTGCTGATACGGTTTCTACAAGTTCCAGAGGTGGAAGTATTCCTCATGGTTGGATGGGAATTCGTTTTCACTATGAGCCAGGAGCTGAGCCCAGTGATATTATTGTTCATGTGAAAATTAAGGATCCTGGGCGCTTACAACAACAAGAAGCCTTAGGTATATTAGGGGTCAATTTAGTTCATGCTGCTTTTTTTAAATCTGATAATACAGACCAACTGCTAGATAGTTTATTTGATCATTTAAGCGCAAAGCGAGTGGAACTAGATATTGTACGCCTGGAAGGGCCAGCATTTAAGAGTGTTGACAATAAAAAGATAGCTTTAAAGTTAGTGCAAAAGGGCTTTTCACAAGCAGCTTTAATAGACCCTAAAGGCGTTGTTATGCAAGTGACCGATTGTTTTTTTAATAAACCCATAATTGTACAAAGAGGAACTTTTCGCCCTATAACAAATATTAATCTTGAAATTATTAGCAAAGGAACAGAACAAATTATTAAAGAAAAAGAAGCTGGTGCTTTAGAGCCATTTCCATTAATGGAAATGAGTTTGTTACATGATAAGCATGGTAAAGTGAAATTTTCTATTGATGACTATTTATTTAGAGCAAAAACTATTGGGGCTGTTGGTTACTATACATTGATTTCTAATTTTAATTTATTTTATCAAGTTAAAAACTACTTGCGAGAAAGTACTAATAAAAAAGTTGCTATGGTGGCAGGGGCATCACAATTAGAAAATATTTTTGATGAAAAGTATTATACTGACCTAGATGGTGGAGTCTTTAAAGCTTTAGCTAACTTATTTGATAAAAATACGCAGCTGTTTGTTTTTCCATTTAAAGATGAAAAAATTTGTCTAACAACAAAAAGTTTTTTCCCTACAGAAAAATTAATGCATCTTTATAAGCACCTACTAACCAATGCTTTTATAGTAGATATAGCCGGCTGTGATGATTTAGATACCTCAATACATTCAAAAGAAGTAAGACGCTTAGTGTTGGCCGGTGATAAAAAATGGCAAGAGCTTGTACCTAAAGCAGTGAGTGACCTGCTTGTAAAGCATAACTATTTTAGTTAGGTAAAATTTTAAATTCAATTTTTGCTTCAGCTTGATCTATCATCTCATAGTAAATTTACTAACTTTTATCTAAAAATATGGTAAATTACTGTTTTAGAACAGTACATAAGGCTTGAAATAGCCGTTCGCAAAGTGGAGTGCTTTAATAGAAAAGTTTAATTATTTATTCTTCTGACTCAACATTATCCTCAACAAATAATCCTTTTTGCTTAAACCAACATCCGCCTGACTTCACAGTTTCAATCGTATTATTAGTGAAACTAGCAAATTCAACCGGTTCTGTATCACAAGCTATTATCTCATATATTTTATAGTCTGTAACTGAGTAAACTGCACCTCCAAAGCCTCCAGAACTCAACTGGATTGTATTTGGGTCGCCCTTAGAAACACTCACGAATCTATTTTTTTCAGAGTCTAGGTTGCATGAATTAAATATTTCATTTTCTTCACCATTAACAAGCCCAACAACTTTATAATTTTCTGGAATCTCTTGATTTGTTACTAACTCAACATCTAGAAATCCACCCCAGTCTGAACAATATAGAGGATCAATTTCACCTCCACTTTCTGCTTGCTCAAAATTAACTGGCCCACAAGCTAATAAAAAATTAGATAATAATAATATTAATAACAGCTTAAACATTTGATCCCCCTCTGAATACATTTATAGTTTATCAAGGCTTAGCAATATTCAAACTGATATATTTGTCGTGATTATAATATTAGATAAAATTAAAACGGGCTTAACACTCCCTGTAATATAGTCTTGATTTGTAACATAAATTACTCAAAAAACCTTAGTTGAAGCCTTAGAATGCTGTCTTAAATTGATCCATTAAAGATAAAGTAATAGAACTCCGAATTAACATTTGTAACACTATAGTTAATATGTTTTCACTCTAAATATTATTTAATGAGGACAAATATTTGAAAGCAAAAGTTGTAAAATTAACTTTTCTCTTTGTTTTAATATCTTTTTATCAAAACTGTGGATCGCCTTTTCAATCACAGACAGTAAAATTGAAACAACAAGATACCGCATCTAGTAGTGATATACTTGGTGATGCTTTTGTGGCTCAGACTTCATTAAAACCTTTGTCCCAGCATCAATTGTATTTAACTGTTAAAGATACATTTAGATCAATACCTGAGGTTGAATTAATACAGGCTTCAGTCTGGGATCATAGTAACCTCTCTCGACCATTTGACAATATATTACAAAACAATACTATTGATGATGCCGACACTTTAGACCTTGTGGTTGAAGCTGCAAATAATATTTCAGATTTGATTATTAAGTACTCCAATTTAACTCTAAATTGTTCAGCAAATTCACCAGATTGCTCAACACATTATATTACAAATTTTTTGCCAAAATTATTTAGAAGACCTCTTGCTCAGGAAGAAACAGATCAATATAAAGCTTTTAAGGCATATCAAGAAAATGAGTTGGCTGGAAATCAAGAAAACATTTTAAGACAAGTTATTCGAGCGTCATTACAAGATCCAGCTTTTTTATATCGTTTTGAAATTGGGACATTAACAGAAGGTTCCAATGTTTATAAACTGACTGATGTTGAGTATGTTACTAAAATTTCATTTTTCTTAACTAACAAAGGACCTGAGCAAAGTATTTTAGAGCAGGCTAAAAATGGATTTTTTAATGGGATATGCGTTACTGCGCCACCTTGTA
>CALJPJ010000329.1 GCA_937980625.1 uncultured Bdellovibrionales bacterium | reverse complement strand
GATATTATTGAAGAAAAATATTTTAATGAAATAAAAGCTCAAGAACTACTCCGAGACAAAAAAGAAAGAGAAAAAGCTTTTAAGCAAAACCCCAACAACAACAGTCTTGAACAAGAAAAATACGATGACCTCCTTGCTAATATTGACAAATTACAAAAGCAAATGGCCCAACAAAAAGAACATTATGAAAAAAAAATCAAAGACTTAAATGATAAACTAAAGCAATCAGGCCAAAAAACGTATGAACTAGCTCATTGGAATAAATCTTGGGCTCGAGCTGGCCTTGGCCTTAGGTTCACAAGATACGACCAAGACATTAACAGCAACACTAACGCAGCCATTGAGGTCAACCGCCTATTCCACGCGACAAATGGAGACACAAGTTTCAACTTAAGTGGCGGACACTTTATCAAACCTAATATTGCAATTGAAGCACAGCTTATTTACTCAACAGGTTCATTTTTAGAAGTGACAGACAAAATTTTTATTGACTACTCATGGATGGAGTTTCACTTAGAAGGCATTTACACCCTAGACCCCAATGGTTATAAAACTAAAAAAGATCATTGGTTTGCTCGCGCCGGCATTTTATATCAAGGCTTATCCTTGTTAGCAGCCTTCCCTGCCCCATCTACAGTTTATGAGGTTGTAGATAACAATCATATATTTATATCTGGCGGTGGCGGTTACAACAAAATGTTAAGCCAAAACTTTAAGTTCCAAACATACGCCAACTTGCTATTTCATATCGTTGGTACAACTTCAAAATTTTCTTATTCACCAGAGTTTGGCTTTGGAATCAATGCCAACTCAAGACTTGAATACTTACTCAGTGAAAGCTTTCAATTAGGCCTAGACTGGCAGCTTCAATTCATTGAACTTAGTTATAACCTAAGTAATGGAAATCAAAAAGTTGATGGTCGACAAAATTTAATCCAAAATAAATTTGGCTTATATTTAAACTATAATTTTTAAGTTTTTTTTAGCCACTTACTAAGTGTTAAAATTAATTTTTTTTCATCAATAGGTTTAACTAAAAAGTCATCCATACCGGCTTGGAAGCACTTTTTTTTATCTTCAATGGTAGCATTGGCTGTTAATGCAATCACCGGACATTCTTTTAGCTTATTACTTTTCGTTCTTTTCTTAATTTCTTTAGCAGCTTCGTAACCATTCATAATAGGCATTTGACAATCCATTAAAATTACATCAAAAGTCTCTTGCTCTAATAGGTCTATGGCTTCTTTTCCATTTTTCTTTACTGTAACTTTAAAATTATAGTTATCTAATAGTGCCTTTAAAATAGTACTATTTATAGGGTTGTCTTCTACTATTAAAACTCTCTCAAAGTTAAATTCGAGGCCACAATCCTCTTGCTTTATAGAGTTCTCCTCTGAAAGCGCTTGCAAAACGGGCATTGGAAGCTCGACTGTAAAAACAGACCCCTTGCCATAGTTACTCTCAGCGTATATTTTTCCATTCAATAGTGACACTAATTGCTTAGAAATAGCTAAGCCAAGCCCACTACCACCATATAGCTTTTCAGTATTAGAATTTGCTTGTTCAAATTTTTTAAAAATATTTTCTAATTCCTCCCCTTGAATACCAACACCAGTATCAATTACTTTAAACTTAAAATTACTCTTAATGTATTCCACTGTTAGTTTGACGGAGCCTTTGCCTGTGAATTTAATAGCATTGGAGATTAAGTTAATTAATATTTGTTGAATTCTATTTCGATCACTAAATACAAATTTTGGTGTTCCAGGGGCAATGTCTAATATTAACTCTAACTGTTTTTCTTTAGCTTGAATTTTAGCATTGTTAATAATATCTTTACAACAGTCTTCAATACTAAACTCTTTTTTTAGAATACTAACATGTCCGGCTTCAATTTTTGACAGATCCAAGATATCATTTACTAAGTGAAGCAGCCTATAAGATGATGACTTAATAATATCAAAGTAATCCATACATTTTTTATTAATATTTTCTTTTTCCACTAATTGAATGGCACCAATAATTCCATTCAAAGGAGTTCTAATTTCATGACTCATATTAGCTAAAAAGTCAGTTTTTGAGTTATTAGCTCGAATAGCCTCATCTTTTGCCTCTTGTAGTTCTTCAACACGCTTTTCTATTTGTTTTTCTAGGCTTTTGTTAAGGTGATAAAGCTCCCTACTTTTAACTTCGAGAAGCTGCTCGGCCTCCTCTTGAGCTCTTTTATACCTTTTAAGCTTCTTCCTTAAAACCTCTTCCTTATTCATCTTATATTCGTTCCAAAAGAAACTTTCTATGACAAGGGTCTTCAACGCTCTCACTGCTAATCTTGTAACTCTCATTAAAGTGTATGCAAGTCTCCTCAATAAGACCTTGGGCTAGCTGCGCAAATGGACGTTCAGAGTTATAAGTGATTGTAAATGATTTTTCATCTAACTCTTCAACATCAATGCGTGGCAACTCTGCATCTGGATTTAATTTTTTAACCTCTACATGAATATAATTATCAATTGATTTAAATAGCTCTAATGCATTAGGTTTTTCGAAGTAATCAGGATGAAGTTTGCTAAATGATCTTAATAAATGTTTACCAAAACTTTTCACCAAATCCCCACCTTCAATTCCAGACACCTGTGATAATTTTGTCACAATACCAATGACCTCATTATGGTCATAAGTTCCTGTAGAGGTATAAGCTGCACCAGATTTTAGATCAAGACTATCTAAGATTTCCTCGGTAGTATCTTCTCCAACTGCTCCTTCCATCATACTAATTAACTCTTTAAAAATTAAACCTTTCATTGTTACAACTCCTAATTTAATACCGTATTAGTATTTAACCACTTATTAATAGTTTCAATCAAATCATTTTCTTTAATCGGTTTAGTTAAATAATCATTCATACCAATATCAAAGCACTTTTCTTTGTCACCCTTGATCGCACTAGCCGTCAAAGCCACAATTGGTAAACCCTTAAAGTGAGAATGATCAGCTTTTGCTCTAATCGCCCGTGTAGCTTCATATCCATCCATAATTGGCATTTGACAGTCCATCAAAACTAAATCAAACGGAATTTCCATTAATGCTGAAATAGCTTCTTTTCCATTACCAGCAACTGTTACTTTATAATTATTCTTTTTTAATAAAGCAGAAACAACAATACTATTAATGTGATTATCCTCAACCAGAAGTATATGTTTATTTTCTAAATTATTTTTAGCCACTCCTCTTACTTTCTTTATTTTTTTTGACTCTTTAGCTTGAGTTAACGGCAAACTAACTACAAAACAAGTTCCTTGCCCTACTTCACTACTCACTTTAATTTTTCCGTTTAATAATTCAACAATTTTTTTAGTAATCGACAAACCTAGGCCTGTTCCACCATACTTTCTGTTGGTAGAACTATCTTCTTGTTCAAACTTATTAAAAATATGAGCTAACCTATCTGGTTTAATACCTATTCCTGTGTCAGTTATTTTGATCTTATATTCGTCACCCACTAAAGATAAACCTAGAGTAATATTACCATTCTCAGTAAACTTAATCGAATTACCTATTATATTAAACAAAATTTGTTTTACTCGACTATCA
Organism: uncultured Bdellovibrionales bacterium; assembly: GCA_937980625.1. GTDB lineage: Bacteria > Bdellovibrionota > Bdellovibrionia > Bdellovibrionales > UBA1609 > JAHDIR01. The sequence continues at coordinate 587 of CALJPJ010000329.1, read as the reverse complement.
TCACCATTAACGTACGATGGGATTGATTTATCAACTACAAATTTTAAATGACTTCCCTTTTCTTTTGCTGATCTTGATAATATTGCTGTTACATCCCGACAAGTTTTAACAATATCAAAGTCAATATTTTCAATATCCATACAGCCAGCTTCAATCTTTGAAAAATCTAATATATTATTTATTAAGCCTAACAATATTTCAGATGATTTATTGATCCCTTCCAAATAGCTCTGCTGTTGCTGACTTAACACCGACATATCAATTAATTGTGCCATTCCAATTATTCCATTCATTGGAGTTCTTATCTCATGACTCATATTAGCTAAAAACTCAGACTTTGCTACATTTGCTCTCTCGGCCATTTTTTTAGCCTTGATAATTTCTAGTTCATTTATTTTATTTTGAGTAATATCTACTAAAGTGCCAATCATACGAATTGGATTTCCTTTGGTATCAAACTCAACAACTTGCCCACGGTTCAGTGCCCACATGATATTGCCATCTGGTAAAATCAAGCGGTGTTCAATTTTAACTTTTTCTGTTTCACCGGCTAGATATTTTCCAACTTCATTTTTAATTTTTAAACG
>CALJPJ010000328.1 GCA_937980625.1 uncultured Bdellovibrionales bacterium | reverse complement strand
ATGCTGACATTAAGTACTTCCAAACAGCCTCAATAATTGTCACTTTCAGTATGATATTATTAGCTAGTTCTTTCTTTTTCTCTTTCTTTGAATCTCTTAGAGACTTAGGCGGGCTTATGATTATTGGTTTTATATTAAATTATGTTGGTGATGTATTTATATTAAAATCACTCACAAAAAAATAGGCTTTACTTTGATTTACTGCTTTTAGAAAAACAGCAACTAAAATGAAAAGTGCTATTAACTCTCAAACCTATGGACAAAAATTAAACTAATTTCCTCTTCTCATTTCCTCATAGTGTCGCGTCGCGCTTTGCGTATCTGCATCTGCGTCACCTATAAGGTGATGCTGTGCGAAGACGCAATGCTGCCGTAAGTGAACTATGAGGAAATGAGAAGAGGAAATTAGTTTAATTTTTGTCCATAGACTTAATAACTATAACATTTCAATAAAAATTTTGAATAGCCCCGCCAGTTTCTATACGCCATTTTATAGTTAAGCTTTGCCTCTACTAACTCTCTTTTAATTTCCTGTAACTTAAGCTGTGCTAACTCTGTTTTTTCTTTTTTCAAAACTAAGCAGTACTCTTTGTACTCCTCTTTTAGCTTCATCCAATGACTAAATTTTTGATCTACTTTGTAAATCATTGATTCCATTTGCTCTGTCCAAACGGACTTGTCATAACCTTTGTAGCAAATTAACTTTTGTTTCATTTTCATTTTAGCCATTAATATTTTTCTTTTAGGCGTCACAGATAGTTTTCTAGCTAAACCAAAATACGAAGTTGTTTTAATCAACCACTTTGTTGGATCAAAATGAAACCACCTAATACCGTTTCTATAGTCGTTATGGAATAAATGATGAAAATTATGATAACCTTCACCATATGTGAATAATGCTAAAAAGAAATTATCTTTAGCTGTATTTTCGTCTGTATAAGTCTGCTTTCCCCACATATGGCATAATGAATTAATAAAGAAAGTGGCATGATGGACAACAATGAGTCGACCGAGACCGGCGATTAACAGTGCTCCTATTGCCTTACCAAAAAGTCCACCAATTAACATTGGCAAAATAAATGAGAACAATACAGCGATTGGAATATAATACTTATGCTGCCACATAATTAACTTATTTTGCTGCATATCTCTTTTATATTGGGGGAATTCTTTTCCTTTAGACTTAGTCAAAATCCAGCCTAAATGAGCATACCAAAAACCCTTATTTATATTATATGGGTCTTCTTTTTTATCAACATACCTATGATGAACTCTATGATCGTAACACCAATTCAGTGCTGAATTCTCAAAAGCTGCAGCACCAAAAACTAAGTAAAAAAACTGTAGTACCGGATGAGCTTCATATGATTTATGAGAAAATAACCTATGATACCCAGCTGTTATAGAAAAACCTGTTAACAAATAAAAGACTAAGCCGAGAAGAAGTAATTTAAAGTCCCAACCAAAGTTAATAATATAATTTATAACTAAAAAACCGCCCACTAAATGAAAAATTGTCATAAAAATTGTATTAAACCAATTTACTTTTTTAAGAAAACTCATAAGCCCTTCCTTGTCATAATATTGAGTAATTTTCCTTAAACTTAACTAGAAGTAATCATATAATTATTAAATTGAAAAAGTACTAATATTTCAAAAAAAAAGGGCTTTTTATTCTCTATTCTTGTTATTTGCTTACCTATCAAGTAAATGATGACTTGAGTTATATTATCTTGCTACATTTTTAATCTCTAAGGGCTATTATGAACATATCTCACAACTTTTATGGACTAACAGCGGACTGGGCCATGTCGGCAATTGAATCTCTTGGACTCCGTCCAACTGGTGAATACTTTAAGCTAAATTCATATGAAAATAGAGTTTTTGATATTTTTTTAGAAAAAGGTTTAAATCCGGACGAGCTGGATGGGCATATTATTATTAAAATTTATCGCCCCGATCGCTGGAACGAAAAAGCGCTTTTAGAAGAACAAGATTTTTTAAAAGACCTAGATGAAGCCGGCATACCTGTAATTAAAAGTTACAAAATTAATGAACAATATCTACATACATTTAAAGGCCTGTTTTTTACACTTTATAAAAAAGGCATTGGTAGACTTCCACAAGAATTTAATTCGGGAAAACTACAAAGCATTGGTCGAACATTAGCATTAATTCATAATGTTGGTGAAAAAAAAATAGCCAAAAACAGAAAAACATTAAACACCCATAGCTATGGATGGCCGGCTCTAGAAAATTTAAGCCACTGGGTTTCTCCTGAGACTTGGACTCGTTATCAAAAGGCAGCAGAGAACATACTTATTTTTTTGGATGACTATCTCGATGAAAGCCAATTTTTTAGAATTCATGGTGATTGCCACAGAGGAAACATTATTGAATCTGATGTATACAGTGAAAGTAAACTCCCACCTTTTCGTTTTGTTGATTTTGATGACTTCTGCATCGGGCCAGCGGTTCAAGACTTCTGGATGCTACTTTCTGGTCCCGCAAATGAAACAACTAATGAATTAAATGCTCTCATTGATGGGTATGAAGAATTTAGAACCTTTCCTCATGAACAAATAAAACTTATAGAGGGCCTCCGTGGGCTTAGAATTATTCACTATGCTAATTGGATTTCTCAAAGATGGAAGGATCCTGTATTTCCAATTTATTTTCCTCAGTTTAGAGAATATATTTATTGGGCCGAAGAAACAGAAATGTTAGAAAAAATAGCCTGGAATTTATAGTTCCTGCGTCAAAATAGTATTCATATTTTAATTATTGGCCGTATAAATATTGCCTCTGAGATTACTTGCAAAATATGAGCTTTCGTGGATAAACTTCTTACTGTATTAAACAAGGAAGTTCTTTATGAAAATAAATATTTTAATTCTTTCTCTTACATTACTTTTTTCACAAAATGTTTTTGCCTACGGCTCAACAATTATGAATGGTGAAATACTGACTGAAAATAATTATAATATTAATACAGACCTCCAATACCTTACTGAGACCGAAGAAAATGGAGTCATCTTTAACGGTCGCTTTGATATGCCATTCACAGAAGAAATTAACCTACGTGCAGTAGCTGGGTTTGGGGAGGTAGATATTCATGCCGGTGGGTATATAAAATGGATGCCCATTCCAGACTTCGATCAGCAACCAGCCATGGGTGTGCTTGCTGGTTTACATTATGCAGACTTAGGAAAATTTAATGAGTTTAGTATTCGAGTTCACCCTTACATTTCTAAGTCCTTAACTTTTGATGTTGGTAGCTTGTCACCTTTTATTGCTCTTCCTATGGCTTTAACCCTAGTTGATGGGGAAACAAATATCCCAGTTCAACTTCAATTGGGAACTGAAGTTAAAATTCGTCAACTTAAACATATTGCATTTATTGCCGAGCTAGGAATTGATGTGGATGATAGTTTTACCTATTTTAGTCTTGGTATGAGCTTTCACTTTGATTCAGAGCAAGGAATGGTTTTTAAATAAAGACCACTAAAATTAATTTTGTTCATCTAAAAAAAGTCTGTAAGCCACAACCCTTTTTTATATTCTGAGGACCCTTTATTTCCAATAGATGTTGATAATCTAAAACAGTTTACACTTTCATAATGACATTTTTTGCGTATATTTTTTATTTTAACTTCTTAAATGAAGTAAAATAATTACATCCAATTTTTAATCATTTTACTTCATGCCTGTTTGCTGTAGTTTCCAATAAAGGCAGATTACAAGTCAATTTTACAAATGACTTCATAAAACCTCAATTAAAAATAAAAAAATGCTAATCCAGGAGCGCCAACACTAATGAAGCACGGTAAGTTATTAACCCTTTTATTCACTTTCATCACTTCTATTTTTACAATTACATCTTTTGCCTATGTTATCGACGTGAACCCTAAAATTAACTCAATTTATTTTTCAACTAATAAAAATTTGTCTGTTGAACTCATAGGACGAATTCAAGGACTAACTCGTGAAAAACTAGATAAAAACGATATTTTTGATAATGATATTCATTCACCCAAATCAGTTTTATTTCATCCTTATAAATCAAAATTCTACATAAACTCTCTTGAAGGAACCAATACAAAAGTTTATTGGTTTAACCCTAATACAGCAAAAATTTTAGACAGTAAAAAAATTAATCATCATTTTAATCAAAAAAATAAAAATTTATTTTTTCAACAAGAATCTCTTTTTGACTATAATTACAATCATCCACCAAAAAGTGGACAAAAAAATAAATTTAAAGGTAAACCGGTAGAAATGACATTTTCACATAATGGCAAATATTTATGGGTGACTTATTATAGACGTGACTATGACCCTTATGCTCTTAACCCATCAGCTTTAGCTATTATTGATACCGAAACAGATAATATAGTTCGAGTAATGCCAACGGGACCTTTACCAAAAATGATAACATCTTCTAGTGATAATAAATTTATGGCTATCAGTCATTGGGGTGACAACACCATTGGTTTAATTAATATACAATCTGATGATCCGGCAATGTTTTATTACAATCGTCACTTAATGAGAACCATACCACTTAAGATTAAAAATAATGGTCAATCTAGAGATAAAAATTGTGGTCGCTGCCTGCGTGGAACACTTTTTTTGGAGGAAGATAATATTTTACTTGTAGGTGAAATGCGTGGAGGGCAACTTATTGGTTTTGATTATACAAATGGGCACTATCTTGGGAGTTTAAGTGGTGTCCCTAGTACTGTACGCCATATTATTAAATCTAATGACGGACAAACTATTTACTTTTCATCAAATTATAGTGGACAAGTATCTATGGTTAGTAAAAATAAAATTGTGTCACTTTTTAAAAACTTAAATGGCGGACATACAAACTTACAAGTTGAGAGAAAGCAAGTTATTGGAAAAGGTGCTCGTACAATCGCACTTGACCCCAACAATGAAATAGTTTGGGCCACTGCGAATCAAGACTCCAAACTCGTGGGTTTAGATGCAGAATCTCTCATGCCAATCATTGAAGTAAATACTAATTCTTATCCTGTAGGTTTAGCTATTTCACCAAATGGTTATTTTATGATTTCTACATCACAAGCAAAAAGTGGCACCGGTGGCAACGCTATTAACATATTTAAAATAAATAAAATGAAAAACTTAGTATTTGATTAGAAATTAACTCATTCATTATCCAATTCCATTAAATAATTCTTTTAATTCTAAGCTTGTTTAAATTATAATGTGCTCAAACAGCTCCCAACAGGAGAACTGCGCGCATTGTAACTTAAACAAGCTTAGAATTAAAAGAATTATTTAATGAAGTTGGTATAACTATTATTTTATTAACTTGGAGCTAGTTATAATAATATTTACTGAGTATTTATCACTTTTTCAGACCAATCTACTTGTGGCACATTCTTTTTAGTTTGAGATTTAGTTTTTTTATTTCTTTCCAATTGTGTTTTTTGAATTTTAGCAGGAAAAGAACCAATTGAACTTAGCCTCGCTTTTCTGTTAGCACAAGATATTTCTTCTGGTGAGCCAGGCTCTCCCATTAAACTTTGAAAAAAGGAAATCGCTTGTTTACAGGACTTAGATTCTTGCAACAAATCAGGGTTCATTAAATATAATGCTAGTACATCTGCAAACTCTTCATTTCTTAAGTTATAGGGCTTTTGACGACATAATCTCCTTTTAACTGTATCATCATCTGTCCTTGAAGCTGAAATATAAGTTTTATTATAAAACAATGAACTATAACGTGTCGGCCAACATTCATTTGGTACACTTTCAAAGTACATATCATAAATTCGTTGACCATCAATTTTTAAATGACCAAAACAGTGACCCATTTCATGAGCTATATGTATTGAGTTATTTCTACCTCTTCCACAATCTCTTCTATGTGGTTCTAAAGCTTTAATATTTTGATTTTTTGAGACCCTTATGGATAAAGTTTTACCTTCACAGGTCGACCATTTCACAAAGTTATCATATTGAATATTAAATTTAAAATGTTTGCTAAATCGACCATCGCCAACAAGGCTTATAGTTTGAAGTACTTCAGCAAAAGCGTGCCTTTCATCAGTTTCACTAGTAATTTTAGGACTACCTTTAACCCTTGCACTATGGTGATCAATGATATTTTTAATTGCTGCTTTATCATTAGGTTCTACAGCCTTAACACAAGCTCCGTTAGCTCCCTTGGAGTCAAATTTTCCAAATGCAAGCAAACCTTTATTTCGACTCTCTTTAATACTCATTCGATAGCATTTAGCTTTAATTTTTTTCTTTTTTTCTTTGGCAAAAACTGAACAGCTTAAAAGCAAAAGACAACAAATAACTAAAAATCGCAAAATAATAACTCCCAAGTTAAATTATAACTAACTATATGAGCTCCCTTCAAGTGGTTCAACATTAAGGTGAATAACTGACCTATACAACAAAGTAAAATATTACTAAAGTCTATAAAGTAAATCACTTTGCTTTTAAAAATAAAAAGGCTACCAAAATTGGCAGCCTTTTAGTTTTATGATTTATATAAAAATTAAGTCTCTGGGTTTACATCTTTATAGTCGGCGTCAACAACATCATCAGACTGAGGTTTTTCATTTGACTGAGTTGTTTCATCAGCTGAAGCCGACTGAGATTTTTGTTTTTCATACAAAGCACTGCTCAATGTATGACTGGAGGCTGTTAAGTCTTGTAACGCTTGCTTAAGAGCTTCCGTATCACTTGGAGAGTCCTTAAGTACTAACTTGGCTTTTTCAACAGCTTCTGTGGCTGACTGTTTATCTTCTTCAGAAAGATCTTTATCATTTTCCTTCACTAATTTTTCTGTTTGATAAATCATATTGTCTAAGTCATTCTTAGTTGAAACAGCGTCTTTTTTCTTTTTATCGTCTTCTGCATTTAATTCAGCCTCTTTAACCATATTTTCAATTTCTTGATCAGTTAAACCTGACTTGGCTGTAATTTTAATCGCCTGCTCTTTACCCGTTCCTAAATCTTTAGCTGATACATTTAATATACCATTGGCATCAATATCAAAAGTCACTTCAATTTGAGGAACTCCTCTTGGAGCTGGTGGAATTCCAGTTAACTCAAATCGTCCTAGTGATTTATTATCAACGACCATCTCTCTTTCACCTTGAGCTACATTAACATCAACGGAAGGTTGATTATCAGCAGCCGTTGAAAATACTTGTGATTTTTTAGTTGGAATTGTTGTGTTGCGATCAATTAGCTTTGTCATTACGCCGCCTAAAGTTTCGATCCCAAGAGATAGTGGCGTTACATCTAACAATAATACATCTTTAACATCGCCAGCTAAAACTCCACCTTGAATCGCTGCACCGAGAGCAACAACTTCATCAGGGTTCACAGAACTATTTGGCTCTTTACCAAAAAATGATTTAACAGCTTCTTGAATGGCAGGGATCCGTGTAGAACCACCAACTAAAACAACTTCATCAATTTTACCTTTGTCCAAGCCAGCATCTTGTAAAGCTTTTTGACAAGGCTCTAATGATCTTTTAACTAAGTCAGCTGTCATCTGATCAAATGTAGATCGAGATAATTTTAGATTCATATGCTTAGGGCCAGAAGAGTCGGCTGTGATAAAAGGTAAATTGATCTCTGTTTCTTGACGTGAGCTCAATTCAATTTTAGCTTTTTCAGCAGCCTCTTTAAGCCTTTGTAAAGCCATTTTATCACCCATAAGATCAATGCCTTGCTCTTTTTTAAACTCAGCAATCATCCATTCTAAAATGGATTTATCAAAATTATCTCCACCTAGACGAGTATCACCATTCGTAGATTTAACTTCTACAACATTGTCTCCCACTTCTAAAATCGAGATATCAAATGTACCACCACCAAAATCATAAATTGCAATTTTTTGATCTTCTTTTTTATCTAGTCCGTAAGCTAAAGCTGCTGCTGTTGGCTCGTTAATAATTCTTTTAACATCAAAGCCTGCAATTTTTCCAGCATCTTTTGTCGCTTGTCTTTGAGAATCATTAAAATAAGCTGGCACAGTAATTACAGCTTCAGTCACTTCCTGACCTAAGTAGTCTTCTGCGACTCTTTTTAACTTACCTAATACAGCGGCAGCAATCTCTTCTGGAGTTATTGTCTTGCCTTTTACTTCAAAAGCACTATCTGTACCTTTAGATACAACTTTATATGGTGTTAAACCTAACTCACCATCTGTAATTTCAGAATGAGCGCGACCTATAAATCTTTTTGCAGAATAAATAGTATTTTCCGGGTTTGTTACAGCCTGACGTTTGGCAACCATACCAACTAAAACTTCATCATCTTTTGTGTAAGCTACCACAGAAGGAGTGGTTCTAGCACCTTCTTCATTTACAAGAACTTTAGCTTCTCCGCCTTCCATAACAGCAACACACGAATTTGTGGTTCCTAAATCTATACCAATAATTTTTCCCATATTATCAACTCCTTTTTACAAGTTCTTAATCAACTTAATTTAAATATGTGTCCATTTTTCAACAGGTCAAGCTAGACATTTTTTTTATCCAAAAAAACCTTTCTTACCAGCCACCTTTTCTTTTTTTGTCTCTGCAATTTCCCTGAGTAAGGATTCTTCTTTCGAACTCAGCTTTTTAGGTATAATTACATTTGTTATTAAATGTAAATCACCCCGCACTTGCCTTTTAAGGCTAGGTACACCTTTACCTGATACCCTAAGAGTCGTTTCATTTTGTGTCCCTTTAGGAATAGTAATTTCAACTGTACCATCTAGAGTTTCAAAGTTAACAGTACCACCTAGTAGCGCTTGTAAATATGAAATTTCAATTTGCGAATACAAGTTTGTGCCTTCACGCTCAAAGTTGTGATTGTTCTTAACCCTGATTTCTACATACAAA
>CALJPJ010000327.1 GCA_937980625.1 uncultured Bdellovibrionales bacterium | reverse complement strand
CCTTTCAGATATAAACCCTGGGTTAATAGTCCACCATTTTTATGTTCATTATTTTTCAAATCAACAATATATACGTCCTCGCCAATTTTTATAAAAGGATCGTTCACATAATAAGAGTTTTTTACTCTTGAATTCACTATTGAAAACCCAGGATTTAATAAAAGTGATAAATCTTTACTCTCATGTAAAACATAAAAAATTAAATTAAAAGACTCTAGCTCTTCATGTGTTAAATTTGTTAAATCTTTATTACTATCTACTAACTTCATATCAATTAAAAAATCTAAGGCAACTTTAGCAAAAAGCCCCCTTTCTTTTGGAGGTAAAATTATTAGTTCATTTATAGATCGAGTGCGCTGGTAAGAGCTAGTGAACTCTCTACTTGTTGCATAAGCATCTTTTTTGCTATTCAAAGATTGCACTAAAAAATTGGGAGCGTTAGCACCTATGGTTTGCTCCAGTATATCAAGAAAACTTGCTCCACCTTCAACTGAACTAAGAGTATCAATAACTTCAGTATCAATACTTTCAGTCACTACAGGTGCACTAGCACCTATATTTAATAAAGCTTGTGAAAAAGTTGACAGCTGTACTGTGCCCGGTCCAGGAGTAGGGGGTGAAACTGAAGTTCCTGTACTCAGCCCTATTGAACTTGACTCAAACTCAGTGCAATTGGTAAAAAAAAGTAAAAGAGCTGTGCAGCAAATGACTATAGAAATAATAATTTTATACATGGGTTACACCTACTTGTTAGTACAATAATACCCTAGGAGATAACCTCATTAAATTCTTTTAAGTAAACGCTATAAACTTCTTGTTTTTAGTCTTAATACCAAAGTCAATTATTCAGGCTTGAAGCAGTCTACTGCCGTACTAGGGCCGGCCTCATAGTTGTTGGGATAAGCAAAAGAAACTACGCAAATATTGCCATGCAGAGTATAACTTTTTACCGTATAAAATCCGTACTTGTCCTTACTGGTTGCCAATTCTCCACTTTCCACAGGCTTGATTCCAGCGGCAGAAATACTTCTATTCAAATTTTTATGGGGTAAGTTCTTACTTGCTTGATTATACTTAGCATTGGCCCCACTAGCGTAGACTGGACTATTTAAAAGTACTGTGACTAAAAACAAAAATATAAACTTCATAGAAACTCCTTTATATTAGCTTTAATTATAAGCTGACCCATAAAAAGAAGTCTCTATGTTAGGTTATTTATCTTATTATTAAGACTTATGTCTTATAAATGAAAATCTTCCATGCTTTCAACAAGTGGTATTTCTAAGCTTAAAACTTTTAGAGCTTCTTCTTCTGTCATTGAACTTAACTCTGGCACATCATAAGAAATATCCACAAGGTTAAACTCATCAACAAAAACGGGTTCAACGCTTTGGCCTTTATTAATTTGGTAATATAATAGTTGATCTTCATCGTAATGAACTTCTACCACTGCAATGTAGTCATACTCAGAATATATACCTGTAATTTTTTGAAAGGCAATTTTACCATCTTCTGTTTTTGTAGCCCCCACTGAATGGGGAAGCTCCCCTTCATCATAACGCTCAAGAGCATCTATTTTAACACACTCAATAGCATCTTTATAATTATAAACTTCACAGGCCATCACAGAAGATCCAAGTGACAAGATAAGTGCAAATAAAAAAAACTTCATCTATTACTCCTATTTGAAAATCATTAAATTATAAAATTAATCTATACTCTCTACATAGGCACTATGTAACCAATAACTTTTATCACTATCCAAATCTAATTTAACATTCAGCCAATCTCCACTTCTACCAATCTTATAAAGTTGATCTCCTTGTTTAGCTTGGTTCAGTTTCTTATAGATAACTCCAGGTCCAGCACGTAAGTTTAATAAACTCGCCGTCACCTCAACAGATCCAGTTTCATGAGTTATCTCTGCTAAGTCCATGGCTTGCTTAAGCTCATCAGCAACATGAACTACTTCCATTATCAAAGCCGGATTATCTTTATCCGAATTATTATATCTAAACTTAAATACTAAATAAGTTTCTTGCTCAGTTTCAGCACCAGTACTTCTATCAATAGTCTTTATTAAACCACGTCCAAACACTGCTAAGTTATAATTAAAGCCATTTTTTTTGGCCTTACCTTCAAATGATTTTATTTTAACCATTTGCTGCCCTATTTTCGGGTGATTTAAAGAGATTTCAGCCATATTATTATCTTTACCTGCAAAAGTAAGCTTTGCTTTAAATTCAACATTCTCTTGCTTCTGACAATCAAAGGTCATGTTATCTAAATCAATATCATCAAGAGACTCATAATTTGGCAAATCATTATTCGCACTAATATCTAATTTTAACTTTAAGTTTTTACTACCACTTTTTACCACTTGTTGTTGGCCCATAACTGTTAAAATTGGTAATTCAATAGCTTCTTTTAATTTTGCAGAAATATTTAAATTTACATTTGTTAAAGCTGTTTCTCCAGAGCATGAAACTATTGAGTAACCACCAACATTAGGAACTAGCTGAGTTAACTTGCTTGCAACCTCATCAATAGCAATTTCTTGTAATTTTTTTTTCTCAACCCTTGGGTTTTGGTCTGCACTAGCTATAAAGCTTGTAAGTACAATCACTAAAATTGTAATGACCTTACTTATATTATTCATAATAACTCTCCTTCAATATTTTTAAGTCTTTATCTATCGATTTCTACAAAAATTCTTTCACCATTTAAATACTCTCTCCACCACATTTCTTTGAGTTGGCGGTTTAACTCCAAAAGTTTGAATTGAGCCACTAAAATACCCAGGGACCCATCTATTTGAAGTTCATTTTGAGTCACTGTCACTTGGTTAACTCCAACTCTAAAAAATATAGTTTGAATTTTATAAAATAATTTTTCTATTTTACTAAACAATGGTCTAGCTACAAAAACTAGTAATGTCCTTATTAAAGCCGCCGGAGAAAAACTCTGGATTAAAGCCAATAGTTGACTGGCTGGAAATATATACAGATTTCCAGTATTTTCAGTTATTTGTAGGCGCCTAGCTTCGCCGCCATCTGCTAATGCACGATTTAAGCTTTTAGGGGACTTATACATATTAGTTCTTAAAAAAAATATTTTAATAATTGAGTTATCTAAGTTTTCTTCATCCCAAATAGTACATACATAAAGGACTGTAAATTTATCAATCCTAAATGCAAGCCCTAATATTGGAACAACAACATTTTCATAGTCACCAGGATGCATAAAAAATTCAAACTTAGTCTTAAATACTCCCTGACCTATTCTTTTGCCAAATTTTTGTCGTGGTTTTAAACCTAAGGCTGTAACGTCTTTGTCTTTATTCAACCTAATTTATTTGTGAACAA
>CALJPJ010000326.1 GCA_937980625.1 uncultured Bdellovibrionales bacterium | reverse complement strand
GCCGAAAGGCATTTATCAAATGCCTTTCCATCATCCTTAATAAACAATTGTAAATTATAAAAATCTATTCGGAGTCTTTAGTTACAGGAAAGAGCTGTATATTCATTTGGTAAACTTTATCGCCTTTTGATATTTCTCTTTTTACGGAGATATCTTTGTAAATGCGTTTTTTAAGTTGTCTTAGTTCAAATTTTACTTTTTCAAACTCACGCTTAGTTAGCGACAGGGTTACGGCGCCAAATTCCCGTTCTGAGGCTTGGTCTTGATAGAGGCTTTCTAGGCCCAAATAAATGAGCTCAGACTGTAGCTTTCTAACGAGCTCAACAGGAATAGGGTCATTATTCGGACCACCGACCATTAAGGCACGGCCCTTTTTAACGAGTCCAGTAATAGGGTCCTTAACTAATTCGCCAGTTTTAAATAGTCGATCCAAAGCCTTTTTTATTTCATCTTGGTTGGCTCGGCCCTTCATAGTTTTCATTAACGAGTTGAGCTCAAAATTAACATCTTTTTGATCAGCAAGGGTGTATAATACCCAAGTGACCCAATTAGGGACAGCATCTAAGGCTTGTGTATTAAACGTTCCAGCTCGCATTTGTCGTTGCATGCGTAGCTCACTCAAGCGTTTTAGCTTTTGATTGCGATCTAAAGGGTCTTTAGATTGGCAGTATTGGACAAGTGCTTTGAACTCATCAGTGTCCTCTTTAGAGAGTTTTAAGGCTTTAGCAAATTTTAATATCATTTCGTTTGATAAATTTCTTTTGCCTTCGATAATTAGCTTTAAGTAGTTAGGAGACTTAATATTAGCAGCCACACTAAACATAGAGTAGGTGTAGGGCCTGAGTGCACTAGCAGATTCAAACTTTTTAAAATCAAAATAATCACTTAAATATTGTCGGAAATCCGTATAGCTAGCAAGTACCGGAGAGCTTGGCAGAGCGGAGTCCTTTTTTTGTGATTCGTTTGATGTTTGCAAAGTTTCCTCCATTATAGAAAATAGTCTCTATATTTTGACTAAAGTTTTCAATAAAGTGAATGAAATAATGGGGTTAACGCAGCATTCAAGGTGTTAGTGCCTATATTTTGGATGATTTTGAAATAAAAAACCCCAACAAATATGTTTGTTGGGGCTTGTGATGGATGTTTATTGTTAAGTTATTTAATTATCGACCAGTGTTATTATTACAAATATAGCCAATGTGACAAACTTTTTTATCTTTAGTTTTAAAGTTAGCGTTGTTTGTGTCGTGATCATCACCCATGCCATAAGCACAAGTTGTTTGCTCGTGCTGAACATCAGCTGACGATTTAAACTTAAAACCAAGTAAGCTGTGGTGACCTACAACATGGACCGTTTTATTTTCTTGAACAACTTCTTTCAGCTCTTCACAAGTGTAGTCTTTAGCATTTACTTTTAAAGTACTATCTTTAAAAAAGTTTTTAATTTTATCTTTTAAGCTATAATCATCATCTTTTGTAGAGTCAGTGTCTTGCTTGATATCATCTAATTCACTTTTTGTAGGTGCGGGAAAGTTAGTTTTAAACAGTCCTAAACTTACTTTTGGAAAGCGTTGGATAATATCTATTGTCATATCAGATTGTAATTTGTATCCAAGATCAGTTTGATTAATCCCATCATACTCTAGTTTAAGTTGTATAACGCTTTGAGAGTCAATACCATTTAGTAATACATCCGAAATATGGTGAGTTAAAAAAGATGGATCCATTTGCTTATAGCCTAAGTTAAAACTACCAAGAGCGTCTGTAATTAAAAGGCTATCTAAGTTAGTGTCTACTAAAGGACCTTTTAAACTTAAGTATTCATGCTCACTATCTTTGATAGATACGAGGTAGCCAGCTTTACCTTCAGCTACGGCAAATGTTCTCATATAAATTTTTTGTGCGAATCGTCCACGTGGAGCATGGTAAGTTTGCGAACAAGCTTTTTTGCGACCGGTCGTACCGGAATCATTACAAGATTCATAAAGCTCTTTATATAAAGTGTTGTACACAAAGTCGACTAAGCAAGTAACAGAGTATTCCACATTATTAATAGCAGGTGTTAAACACGCTCTGCTATTGCTTTTAGCTGGCTCTGCCGGGTTTACATAATGTTGAATATAATCAGTTCCTGTATCAGTATTAGCATTTATATTTAAAGTGGCGTTACCTAAGCGGCTAACAAGATAGGCTCTTTTGCATAAGCTACCTTTTTTGTAAGACCCATCATCTGCATCTTTTTTATAGTAATAAGAAAGAATTAATTGTTGGTTTTGGCAATGCGTAGCCTTTCTATCTAAGCAAACAACGTCTAGTATGTAGTTAAAGTTATCACTGTTTTGAGTAGGTGATAAGCGAGCTGTCTGATTGTCTTTTAAGTTACCGTAAAATTCTAAAATGTTATTATCAAAAACATTATCGTGTTTGCCAATTTCAAATTTTACTTTAATAGTTTGGTTATTTTTATTCACTGCTGAATAAACGTGATTAATAGCCATAGACAACTGTTTACTTTGCTGCTCAAATAAGTGGTTTTCACTGCTGAAAGTATTAATGTCCGCATCCATCATACCTTTCAGGCTTGCCATGACATTATCATCAATTAAGTCTGTGAACTCATAGCCTTCATTTGTTTTAAAGTTAGTTTTAGTGGCTTGTTTAACATTAAGTTGTGGGTTAAATGGTGTGTCTTCGTAAAAGCGCGCGCCTGTGTCATGATGAACTCTTGGTGCATTATTGCTTACAGTATTATTAGTCGTAGCTTGGTCATTTTGGATAGGCTTAGTGTAACTCGGCTCATGAGCTCTAACTGGAGCATCAGATGAACCGTTGTCGTTGCTGAGCTGACTTTCATCTGAATCACTAACATCAGTAATGTCAACATCATCACTAATAGGAGGTAGGTTATTGGCTGGGTTTAATTTAACATCATTGCCATCTGTGCCTGTACCAACTGTTACTGTTGTATCAGGCGTTTCACTTTCACCTGTATTTTGAGCTTTAGTAGAGTCGTCCTCTTTAATTGAGTCATCTTTTTTAGGAATGTCTTTCCCTGGAGAAGCTTGAACTGCTGGCGGACCTTGGTATACGCCAACCCTACGTTTTTTACTATCGCGCTTACCACAGGCGGTAAACATGGTTACACATAACATTGAAACAATTAATTTCATTATAGTTGATTTTTTCACAGCACTCTCCCTCCATCTTTGAAAAGTATTCATACAAATATAAAGCAAGCAAAATACCAATAAATTGGTGCTGAGCTGTAAATTAGAAAGGTTAGAGCTACTTTTGGCATACTGAAAAAAATTAAAGCGCAATTTTGTCATGTCTAAAAAAAATAAATAGACAAAAAATTACAATTTTGGAGTGATGAGAATCGGAGAAATATTAAAGGCTTATTTAAATATAAAAAAGGGATTCGCTGAATTTTTTTAATATTACAATTTTAGTACTGTACAAAAACTTAACGCCCAAAAGACAATTTGTGATTATTTTGAAAAAAGTATCTAGAGAATAAGTAAGTTGAAGTTAGAGATGGCATAGATATTGATATTATATTTTAATATAATTAGGAGAAATATAATGTATAAAAAAATAAAGTTAATAGTAATGTTTGTTGTAGGCTTTTTATTATTTTTTTCAGTCCCTAACTCATATGCTAACGGCGAAATAAGTACAATACTGAGCCAAGATTATCAAAGCATGGATACAGAGGGATTAATTGGTTTAACTTTAGATTTAGTAAAAATAGAAGACGAGCTCAATACTGAAATAGCATCTATTGAAGATCAAATTAAGAAGACCTCAATGTGTGCTGGTGCTCCTGGGAAAATGTTTTTTGTTGGCTTAACAGTGAGTTTATCTGCTGTAGCTACTTTAGCTGTGTTATTCGCACTTCAAGGAAGTAATCACGCCTATTATAAAAATATAAAAAATGCGAATTTAAAAGGTTTTCCGCTTTTGCGTAGAAAAGCCTACGAAGCATTATTTAGTTATGGACGTAGAATTAAGTTTACAAGTATCTTAACAATAGTAGCTGGGAATGCACTTAGTCTTACCGGGGGTACTACAATTGAATCTAACTGTGTAGAAGCTAGAACTTATATTAAAGACATGAAAGCTAATTTAGTCGAAATTGCAAAGATAAAGTCAGATGTTTTAAGTTTAATTTCGAGCAATTAAATTTTTCATATAATTTATTTGATACTATTAAGCCAATTACCTGGACAACTTTAAAATCATGAACATATTTAGATCAGTAATAAAGTTGATGCAATCTACAATTTAATTTGTATCGTCTGAGCCTCATGCCTTCGGCATATCTCAGGTTAAGGATTTAAAATTAATACCGCGCCATCCAATTAGGATGTCGCACTATAAATTTTAATTTAATTTGTATCGTCTGAGCCTCATGCCTTCGGCATATCTCAGACTAAGGAGTGTAAAATGCCTGTTGAGCCTCGTTTAGTTATGTTAGCTCGTTTAAATTCATCAGATGGTTTTTCTAGTTTTGCTGATGCCCTAGAGATTGTAGGTAAGTTACAAGAGCAGGGGATTAATGCCATTGCAGAGCAGAGCCCAGGAGCTTTAATGGACTCACAAGACTCTTATTTGTTAAAAGTACCATCGGATCAATTTGAAGATGCTGCTCAGAAGTTTAAAACAATATTAAAAGGCTAAATTTTAATTGAATTTATATCACCTGAGCCTCATGCCTTTGGCATATCTTAGATATTGATTTAAAATGTATTCCGCGCCGTCCAATAGGGACGTCACGTAATAAATTTTAATTGAATTTATATTACCTGAGCCTCATGCCTTTGGCATATCTCAGGTTAACCATAGGTTTTGTAGGGTCCATATGCTTCCTACTATTAAGCAGATTAAGGCTAGTCCTCTGTGGGCCTGCATTTGTTTTAATAGTTGTGGGGTGACGTATTTATCTGCTAGCTGTTGAACCTTAGAGGTATTTAAAAAAACAGTCATGATAAAGCCGTAATAAAATACAATATATGGAAATATGTTATCCAAGAGTTCGTGTGTCATATTGAGACTATCGGAAAATTGATTAAAATAGTTTAGTAATATGCAAATAATATTTTAACTTTGTATTTAAGTCGTGAATGACTCATTTCAATGCAACAATTAACTGAGTTATTTAAGTAACTTAAGAAACTATAAAAAAACCTTCTAAGAGCTAGTTGTTTTTTATACCAACTGTTTGGTATATTAGTATTTGTCCGTGGGACTTGAAATAATAAACCCTGTAAGCATACTTTTGGGGACCGTCACTGATAATGGTGAGCAAGCTCAACTCGTATTGAGAAGCCTAAAGTTATTAAATAGTCGCCCACCTTATAAATTGGGTTTATACATTCATGCTGCCCACGGTTTTTTTTTGTTTTTAATAGCTAAGTAAAAGGAAGATAGCCTCAGTTTTAAAATTAAAATTTGGACAGTGCGGAATAAGCTATAAAAAAGAACCCTCAATTGACGGCATTCGTATAGAATTATAGGTTATGCTTTATGAGCCAAATGCAATTTGGGCTAAGTCAGCCAGAAGCTAAAGTTAATAGTACACCTAAAATTTTATCTATCACTCAAATTAATCGATTAATTAAAAATCAGTTAGAAGGTGAGTTTTCCACAGTCTGGTTGCAAGGTGAAGTCTCAAACTTTAAAGCACATACATCAGGCCATTTTTATTTTAGCTTAAAAGATAGCAATGCTCAAATTAGTGCTGTGATGTTTCGCGGTCAAAATAGTAAGCTAAAGTTTAAGCCAGCCGTGGGCATGGAAGTTATTATTCGTGGTCGAATTACTGTTTATGAGCCCAGAGGTAATTATCAAATACTCTGTGAAAGTATGGAGCCTGTAGGCGCCGGAGCACTACAGCAGGCATTTGAGCAATTAAAAACTAAACTTAGAGCTGAAGGTTTGTTTTCGAGTGAACATAAGAAAAAACTACCTGTATTACCTAAACATATTGCTTTAGTCACTGCGCCAACAGGAGCCGCTGTCCAAGATATGTTAAATGTTTTAAGTCGTCGCTCCCAGTCAGTGAATATCACTGTTGTACCTTGTCTTGTGCAAGGTGAGGCGGCACCTAATAGTATTGTTAAAGGCTTGGTCCAGGCGAATCAAATTAATAATGTTGATGTTATAATTGTTGGTCGGGGTGGTGGTTCAATGGAAGACCTATGGGGTTTTAACAGTGAATTAGTAGCACGGGCTATTTTTGCATGTGAAAAACCAGTGATATCTGCAGTAGGCCATGAAGTGGATTTTACAATTGCAGATTTTGTAGCAGATTTAAGAGCTCCAACTCCATCAGCTGCAGCAGAGCTGGTTGTTGAAAATAGTGAAAATTTAATTGAGACTTTGAATTCATACTCTCAAAGACTGCAACGCTCTACTGTTGTAAAACTTGATAGTTTAAAGCAGTCAGTATTAAACCTTGAAAAGCGTTTAATTGACCCTCGTAGGCACTTACAAGATTTAAATTTTAGATTAGATGAGTTAATTGTTCGTTTGGAAAATTCAATATCTAATAAAATAAAGCAATCCTCTTTAAAAGTGACAGCTTTGAAAAGTGGATTGAAAAAGCCTCAAGATTTAATTTTACAAAAAAAATCAAAACTCGAATTTTTTGAACAAGCCTTGTTGCAAAAAATGAAAGATAAAATTGATTCTTTAAAATTAAAATTAGGCAAGACCACTGTAGCTATGGATAGCATGAGTCCATTAAAAGTTATTGAAAGAGGTTATGCAATTACCAGTAAAGATAATAAAATAGTTAAGGGTTCTGATCAGCTTAATATAGATGATGAAGTTAATATTAAATTAGCTAAGGGAGAAGTTTTAGCTACGATTAATAAAATAATAAAGTAAAAGGAAGAGTAAATGGATTTTGAAAAAAAATTAAAAAATTTAGAGAGTATTGTGAATAAAATGGAATCTGGGGAGCTAAGCTTAGATGACTCATTAAAAAACTTTGAAAATGGGGTGTCTTTGGCTCGTGAGTGCCATGAACAACTTGCTAAGGCTGAAAAAAAAGTACAAGAGTTAGTTAGTGTAGATGCTAAAGGGCAAGCAAAAACGAAAGACTTTAAGTAATGATAGAGGCAAGCATAAAGCTAAATGGCTTTGAAAGTTTTTTAAAACAATACTATCAATCACCAGAATTTACTTCTCAGTCTGATGATAAAAAAATATTGTTTGAGTCAATGAACTATAGTTTGTTTAGTGGTGGTAAACGTTTTCGGCCAATGTTATCATTAGCAACGGCCGAGATTTTTAATTTATATGCACAACGAGTTTACCCCTATGCTGCTAGTATTGAAAGTATTCATACTTACTCATTAATCCATGATGACTTACCATGTATGGACAATGATGATTATCGTCGAGGTAAAGCGACTAATCATAAAGTTTTTGATGAAGATATAGCTTTGTTGGCTGGAGATGCTTTTATTTCTGAAGCCTTTGCAATAATAGCTAAATATTATAGTCACAATAGCCATATTGGTCTGAAATTAGTAAAGCTCTTGGCTAAATGTATTGGGCCTGAGGGAATGGTAGCAGGCCAAGTTTTAGATTTACGTTCTAAAAACACAGGCGCTGATACAATGACTAAAATACATTTACTTAAAACAGGTAAGTTAATTAAAGCCTCTGTTGTAGGTGTTGGAATAATTGCCGGAGCTAGTGTCGAGCAAATTAAGGTTTTGTCAGACTTTTCAGAAAACTTAGGTTTAGCCTTTCAGCTTGCTGATGATATTCATGATTCAATGGAGTCTGAAAGCTGTGCAATGAATGAAGCTAATATGATTAATGTTTTAGGCTTGAAAAAAGTAGAGATATTACTAAAAGAAAAATCAGATTTATGTTTTAGCTTATTGAGTGAGTTTAATGGAAGGGCAACAAATTTAAAGAAGTTAGTTAAATATAATTTGAATCGAAAAATTTAAGGTATTATTTGATATGTGGAAAACTCTGGTCATTACTAGTTTACTTATTACGTCTTGTACAAATTTAAAAATTAAAACTACTGACAGAAGTGGCACTGACCCTAATGCTTCGTCTAGTATTGACAGAACTGAGATTGTACAACCGACACAGCAAGATGAACCGGGAGTAAAACCTAAAGAATCCAATCGAATTGCCATTATTGTTGGGCCTGGTGGAGCTAAAACAATTGCGGCTGCTGGAGTGTTAAAAGTATTAAGTAAAGAAGAGATTGATGTAGAGTATATAGTTGGGGTTGGCTGGGGAAGCTTGCCAGCTGCTATATACGCTAAAAATGCTAAACCTCATGAGTTAGCTTGGCAGTTTCATAAGCTTGTGAAACAGCCGTTGTTTGCTAAAACTTTATTTGGCAAATATAAAAATAATTTTGATATTGCTAAAGTTAAAAAATATATATACGAAATTTTTTCTACTAAAAAAATTCAAGATTTTAAAATTGCTTTTGGCTGCCCTTTAAAGCACGACAGAAAAAAAGACTACAACGGAAAAATAAGTTTGAGTGGCATGGCAACTACTGAGCTAGTAAAATGTCTGAATACACCGCCAATGCTTGTTGAAGATGGCTGGTTAGCTAGTATGAGTCATTATGAGTCTCTTTTAGATCACTTTGAAAGTAAGGGCATAAATTTTGTTATTTATATTGATAGCTTAGGCGATGAGGCTATTGATAGTTGGGAAGGGCTTGGCCTGACAGAAAAACAAAGTTGGTTTTGGGAGTCTGCTATAAAGCGGGCCAGTGATAGTAAAGTTAAATATAATT
>CALJPJ010000325.1 GCA_937980625.1 uncultured Bdellovibrionales bacterium | reverse complement strand
TGGTGATGCTATTACAACTGGAACTCACTCAATTGCTGTCGGTCAATACGCTTTAACAGATGCTACAGAAGGCATTGAAAATGTAGCTATGGGTTACGATGCTGCTGGTTATATTTCAACCGGCTCGCAAAATGTAGCTATTGGTTTTGAAGCGTTATGGTTAACTGGAACTGGTGGAGATGCAGTGAGTGGCAATGTTGCCATTGGTCGCAGGGCTTTACATAATAATTTTGGGGCTTCATCTCATGGAAGCTATAATACAGCTATAGGTACAGACGCAGGGCTATCAAATACTGCTGCTTCACTGTCATCTTCAATTGTTATTGGTGATGCCTCTGGTGGAAATGCTTCAGGCAGTAATTTAATTATAATGGGAACTAGTAGTTTTACTGGCGGTGGTGGTGATAGATCAATTGGTATTGGTGTTTTTTCCGGTTTTCAACATGATGGTGTTGATAGTATTTTTATTGGTGACTCTGCAGGAAACAATGCCTTTGGGACCAATGGCACCGGAAATCATAATATAGCTATTGGTAAAAGAGCTTATGGCGATGGTTTAAAATCAGGTGGAAATAATGTTTTAGTTGGGGGCTATGCTGGAAACGGAATGACATCAGGAAGTAATAACGTCAGCTTAGGCTATGAAGCTGCTGATTCAGTATCTAGTGGAAATGATAATATAAGTATTGGTTATAATGCTGGTAGTAATATTGATACAGGTCACAGAAATATTACAATTGGTTCAAGTGTATTAGCAGTGAGTGCTTCAGGAAATGATCAACTAAATATTGGTAACTCAATTTATGGTAATTTATCTAGCGGAAATATAGGTATTGGCGAAACTAATCCTGGTGAAAAACTTCAAGTTTTAGGAGATATTAAAGTTGGAACTTCGGGGGCGAATGGGTGTGTAAGAGGTTTTGATAATACAGCTTTAACTGGCACATGTAGCTCAGATATTCGGTTTAAAAAAGATATAAAACCACTTGAGCCTATAGCTGAAAAGTTATCAAAATTAACTCCATCAAGCTATAGCTGGCGTTTAGATGAGTTTCCAGATAAAAACTTTAGTACTCAGCGCGAAGTTGGTCTCATTGCTCAAGATGTGGAAAAAGTATTTCCAGAACTAGTGCAAGTTGATGAAGATGGTGATTATAGAGTACACTACTCAAAGTTAACCATGTTAAACTTACAGGCTACTAAAGAGCAGCAAGCAGCAATTAAAGAAAATAAAAATTATTGTCAAGTTAACTTCTCTGAACTTCGCAAAAAAATAAACGAAGTACAGAACAAGAGTGAAGAAAATACAAGACAGATTGCTAGTGTACAACAAGAAAATAACAAATTAAAAGCAGAAAATAAATTGCTAAAGAAAAGGCTCAACGAAGTATTAAAGCAAAATGATAGAATTCAGTCAGATGTAGATAGTATTAAAAAAATGCTACTGCAATTAAAATCAAAATAACTAACTAAAATTTAAATGATTTAATCCATATAGAGAGTAAATTTTTACTTCAAGAAAGGCTCTTTGGTACCTAGAACATTAGTTTCGACTCAATGGTTTGTTTTATAATCATGTAGTAATTATTGACTGTGGTCGAATTTTTTTTTCTTATGCACTCAATATAAATAAAAAATAAGGAGAAAAAATGAAAAATATAATTTTAATAACAGTCTTTTTACTTTCATGTTTAAGTGCTTATGGTGAATCAAAAATTTTTGATAACATTTTTACTGTTAACTTAGCTCAAACTAAAACGCTAGACCTTGGAGAGAGTAAATATATAAAAAACATAATTATTCAAGCTGAAGGAATTAGAAATGATGTTATGGTTGACGTCATGGTGGGTGGTGTAGGTAAAGGCACTATTTACGCTCCAGATAGAGACCCTTCATATTTAGTAACTATTGAACAGAGAACTAGGTATTTAGAATTTAGACATTTACAAGGTGGAAGTTTAAAGGTTTTATCTGTTGTTGTTAATTATAGTCAGAGCGATAATTTCCCACGTAAAGTAAAACACAAAAAATTTAAAAGCCATGTGCAAAAAATTGCCAGTGACACAATAAATATAATTGATGATCTAAGGCTATATACAACCTTAGATGAAGAATCAAAATACTTGATGCCAATTAAACTATCAGCTGGCCGTTTGAAAATTATGAGTATGGCGCACGGAGATTTGTCTTTGCAAACGAGAAAAGAATTAGTAAGTCTCAAAAGTTATATTAAACGCGCAGATAGCTTTCTTGTAGAGCTTATGGAAAAACCAATTTTATTTGACCTAGTGGTTGAGTTGTTGACCCTTAAAGAAACAATAATAGAAATTTTAAACTAATTTTGTGTTACTAATAAAGTTTATTGAGAGCAATTATTAGTTAGAATGATAAAAATTACACGAGTGATTACAGTATTTTATTCGATTCATGCCTGTAATAATTAATCATAGACAATAATAACAGCCTAAGTTAATACTTGGGCTGTTTAAATATTGGAGATTAGTAAATGAATCATATCATTAAAATTATTTTAATAAGTCTTTTGTTTTTTTCAAGTGCGCAGGGGCATGAAGAAATAAATTCGTCATCACAAAAATTACTACAAATCATTGACTACCAGTATGCTTCACTAGAGCAACTTGAACCCACTTTACTTAGAAAAAACTTAGCTCGCTTACTAATTGTTAAAAAATCAATTAATATAATCAAAGATAGTGTTAGTGAAAACAGAGAAAACGGTCGTTCAGCAATTACTTTTCAAACAATGAGGCTCATTCAAAATTTAATTATACAATATAGATTTTCTCAGAATTTTTTTGGTTGGACAGATCCTCCGAGTATATTTTCAATATACACTCCCAATACAAAAAAATTGTTAGCAGATTTAAAAAAATCTTATGAAAATTTACAAGAGGTATTCGGTTACGATGATTCGCCTTATACTAAAATTACAGCTAACACATTTAGACAGATGAATAAACTTTTAGATGAGCTTGAACAACTCCCAATAAATATGGAGTTAAAAGTATTTTTAAGATCATTAT
>CALJPJ010000324.1 GCA_937980625.1 uncultured Bdellovibrionales bacterium | reverse complement strand
GCCAAGAAAAAAACAACAAAAAAGTCAGCAAAGAAAAAGGTAGTTCGTAAAAAGGCAACGAAGAAAAAGCCCAAGAAAAAAACAACAAAAAAGTCAGCAAAGAAAAAGGTAGTTCGTAAAAAGGCAGCGAAGAAAAAGGCTAAGAAAAAAACAACAAAAAAGTCAGCAAAGAAAAAAGTAGCTCGCAAAAAGACAACAAAAAAAGCAGCTAGTAAAAAAATAACTCCAAAGAAGACAATAATGACTAAAAAAGAAGAGACTAAACCGGCTCCAAATTTGAAAGTATATGAAGCTAAAGTAGCTATCGGGCAAGCCGTTCCAGAGTTTCGTTTACCAGCAACAGGTAATCAAACTGTTAGTTTAAGTGGCTTAAATGGAAAAAAAGTGGTGATTTTCTTCTACCCAAGAGATGCGACTCCGGGTTGTACTATCGAAGCTCATGACTTTACTCGTTTAAAGTCAAGTTTTTCTGACCAAAACACAGTTGTTTATGGTGTTTCTAGAGACTCAATGAAGTCACATGAAAAATTTAAAGAAAAGCAGTCTTATACAATTGATTTATTGAGTGATGAAAATGAAGAGTTGTGTGCTATTTTTGGAGCCATTCGCTTAAAAAATATGTATGGTAAAAAAGTACGAGGAATTGATCGTAGTACTTTTGTTGTTGATGAAAACGGTAAGTTATTAAAGGAATGGAGAACAGTAAAAGTTACTGGGCACGCAGATGAAGTGCTAGAGTATATTAAAACAATTTAAAAATAATTTTTACGTCGTACACTCAGAGTGTGCGGCGTTTTTTTTTAAAAGTTGTGTATTAAAATTGGG
Organism: uncultured Bdellovibrionales bacterium; assembly: GCA_937980625.1. GTDB lineage: Bacteria > Bdellovibrionota > Bdellovibrionia > Bdellovibrionales > UBA1609 > JAHDIR01. Next base: position 9,674 of record CALJPJ010000324.1, on the reverse strand, counting down.
CCCCACAACATGAAAATAAATAACCAACCCACGGCATAAGTTCTATATCTTCCAATTAAAACCTGTTTTATGGCATGAAAATAAAAGTGTACCAACCTGGAAATAACAAAACCCCAAGCTGAAAGAAGAACAAAATAGCTATTGTCGAGCTTTAAAATAATTAACAGTATAACGGTAATAAAAAAAAGCATCGGTACTTGAAATTGGTTATCAAATGATCGGCTTAGTAAATGTAAATTTTTAGGAAGCTCATCACCTTTATATTCAATGAAGTAACGATAGTTTACCTTTTTGGCTTTAATAGCCTTTAAGCGCTGAGTGAATGAATACATCAAAATTAAAAAATTAAATAATATGAGTGCAAAAACTGGGTATATAAGTAGAGTTTTCATACTGAGAGGTTAAATTTAATTTCGACTAAATAAAAGCAAATTTATAAAAAATTGACAAATAATTTACTGCCCTGTCAAAAAAAGTAATTAAGCGGGGCTAGGCTGAGTTTGAATAGGGGTGAGAGGCATTGGTCGTTTAATTTTACTTTTATTGAAGGCCTCTGTTACTCGAGTAATAATATCAGTTTGAAAGGCCTTTTCAAAGCGAACATCAATGACGTAAGCCTTCGCTGTTAGAACTAAGGCAATAGTATGAGATAAGTGGCACTCTTTAATAACTATATTTACCGGTTTTTTTAAAAATGCAAAGCGACTGGTGTATATGACCTCTTTAATAATTTTTTGAGCTCGTTTTAAGTCGGCACTAATGTCTAAATGAAAGTCGCAGCAAATCATCATATCTAAAGCACCGGCATTTCCAGAGGCCACAACATCGGACAAAAATTTACTATTAGGTATAGTAACTAAGTTGTCATCTAGAGTAACTAAGCGAACGGCTCTTAAGCCAATGTTTGAAATTTCACCATAGGTATCACCAAACTGAACTCGATCACCCACCTGAAATGGGCGGTCAAATAAAAGTGTAACACCGGCTATAATTGAGCCGGCAATATCTTTTAAGGCAAAACCAATGGCAACAGCAGCTGAGCCCCCAACACCAAGTAGTAATTTTTCTGGAGGCCTAAGGATACCAAAAATAATACCAACGGTGCCAAAAATATAAATGGCAAAAGTTAAAATTGTAGATATTTGAAGGCTTAAAAGCCTGTACCCTGGTAAATCGGTCTCAATTTTATCACTGAGGCGACGAATGCCCTTGGCCAATAAAATGATGACAAAAAAAGCAATAATAGCAATAAATATTTGTTTAAAGTTTAGATTTGCAAATAAGTCAGTAAAATTAACTTCAGATACATCAGGAGTTTCCATATAAGTAATTATTCCTTTTTAGGTGTTTAATAATAGGGTGAATCCATTTTACAGCAATCTGATATCGCCCAGAAAGTTTATCTTTAGTGATCATTCCTTCTTCTAAGCCCCGCTTAAAGGCTTGTCGAACAAGGCCAATTGGTAAGTTTGTGACCAGTGAAGCTTCTTTAATATTTAAACTTTGGTGTCTAAATGTGGCAGCAAATATAAATAACATATTTAAGGTTAATGTATCTGAAGCTTGTAAGTGTACATCTTTAGGTAAACCAATTTTAATATGTTTACCGTAAATGCCAGTTATGGAGTTCAGCCATAAGTGCTTGGCCACTTCAGGGTTACCTTCAGATTGCTCCCATAGAAGTTGGAAAAACCTTTCTTCAATATTAAATGTTTCACCTAGGTTATTGTGACTTTCGTTTGAGGCTGAAAATAAAATTTTGTCAAAATTATATTTAAATCCAGTTTTATTATTGGCTGAGGTTATTAGTTTACTCAGCTCTGTGTCTTTCCATTTCGGCACTTTAAAATGAGACCTAAAGTAGTGGGTACTATCAGTTACACAGTTCAAATAAATCCAAGACTGCTCAGTAATAGAGCAACACCAGTAAATATTTTTATAGTTTGAGTTGATGATTTGCATGAATGAGTTAAAACCATCAAAGCCGCCTAGTTTGGCTAAAAATAAATTTTGGATATTATCAACTAATATAACTCGTTTTCTGCTAGTGTCTGAATCTTCGTCTTCTCCTTCGATTTTGGATTCATTTTTAGAAGTACGAATGTTTAATTTGTCTGCAATAAATGACTCCACTTGTTTGGGAGTTGTAAGCTTGTTATCAACAGAGATAAAGCTACATTCAATATCTTTTTTACCTAGCTGCTCCTCAAGATATTTCATTAAAAAAGTTTTACCAAGTCCATTTTCACCAGAGATTGCAATGGTATTTTCGTCGTCATTACCTTGGTGCCAGTTATCTAGTTTTTCTAGAATTTTAGTTAAAAACTTTTCATTGGCTCCACTCCAGCGATCACTTGAGAACTCAAAGTACTTATTAAAGTTTTCAAGGTACTCTTGTGGGAGTTCTACTATTTGTGCTGATTGTGATTTTTGTGAGCTTTCTAGGCGAACTCGCAATAGTTTTAAAGAGATTTTTTTTACGATTTCAAAGCGCTTTAACCAGTTGTAAACCCAAAGTAAGGTAATGTGGGTTGCAATTAAACACACTGCTGGAAAGCAAAATAAGATTTTAAACTTACTGCGACAAAGATCAGCTAATATTTCAAATGGTTTGCCAGAGGAGATATGCTCAACATAGCTGGCAATTTCTTCATACCATTTAGAAAAGGCATAGGACAATACAAAAAAGCTCACCCAATAAGCCAATGATTTGACTTGGATGTATATTAAGCCTTGGTTCACAGCATTCTCAACAGCGTACAAAATGCAATATACAATTAAAAAGTAAATACCAATAAACTTAGATGTGGATACTAAACGGTTTTTTAGATCAGTTTTATTTGTTGTGCCAATACTTCGCAAAACTCTGGTGAAAGCCATTTCAATTAAAATTCTAAAAATTCTATAGTAGGCATAAGCCTTTATAAATGGGGAAACTAAAATAAAAAAGTCGTATATACTAGAGCTAGTTAAAACCACTTCACAGGCTTTAACTAATAAAATGATAAAAACCCAGGTTAAAAATGGGTTGATAGTTTGTATCCAAATAGCGAGGTTACGGTAGTTTTTATTTCTGTAACCCTTGCGAAAAAATTCTCGTTGCTTAATATCTAAAAAATTAGAAAACCGTACAAAAAGAGAGTGAAAAATAAATGGTAGGCAAATAACAAATAGGATAAGAAGGATTTCAATAACAATTTTAGTCATGCCAGCAAAGCCGCCGTAAAAATTATTTTTTAACATTGAAATTTTTTGTTGGACTAATGATTTATATTGATAAGATACCAGCCTGATTTCAAGTTTAATATCTTCGAGAGCTCCTGAGTGTTGACCAAAAATATTTAAATTATCTGATTTAAGCTCTTTTTTAAGAATAGTGGAGCGAAGTTGGTTAAGTTTTTTAAAGTTGTTTCCTAAAGCCTGCCTTTTATCTTCAAGAGACTTATAAAGCTCATCACGCATTTTTTTGGAAACAGTTTTTTGTTCTTCAGTATTATTTGGTATCTGATCTATTATTTTTTCTAGATCATTAAAAATAGGAAAGGTGTCTGGAAAATCTAATGCTTGGTAAGCTAAGGATCGCCATTTTTTTTGAAAGCTATTATAAGAAGGGAGATTTTGCTTAAAAGAGTTTAAACCCTCTGTAAATTCGGTATCACTTTTTTCATTGCTAGTATTATAGTTTTGAAGCTCTTTGTTGAAGTCAGCTTCAAGTTTGGTTAAGTCCATGGTCGGTAAAGAAGGGGACTCAACCGCCGCAGCAGTACTTTGATCCTCCTTATCACTTACGGTATCTTCTGCAAATAATATAGGCGTTAGTGTTAGATAAAATAGAATTAATAATGGGGTAAATATACGATTTTTCATTGCTAATATGTTACGGCCTTATAAAATCACTGGCAATCAAAGGCTGTGCTGATAATTCGTCTAGTCAAAATCAAGCTGGACCTAAGTTCAGGAGCTTGAGTAAGATTGAATTCTGCTCAACATTGAATACACTTGTGCATGATATGAGTCTTAATGTTGTAAATTTAACCTATAAGCATAAATTAAATAAACAATTCTTGTTAGGTCCAATTAACTTTTCGGGCTCAAATTATATGAGTATCACCGGTGGTAATGGCTCAGGTAAAACCACCTTACTAAAGTGTATTGCTGGTTTGTTAAAAAAAAGCTCAGGCTTAGTGACTTTAAACAATAAAAAAGTGGGGCAAGTTTCATGGGTTGGAGCAGAGGCTGCTATATATTGGGACACATTAACAGCGCGAGAATATATTTTTTTAACTTCAGGTTTATATGGGGCTGACTTAAGCTTATTAAAAAAAAAGCTATTTAAATTAGAGCTGGATTATTTGGACCAAATAGTTTTCTCGCTGTCTACAGGACAGAAAAAAATAGTCTCAATATTAGCAGCTATTTTGTCCGGGGCTTCTCTAGTTGTTTTAGATGAGCCGGATTCAAACTTAGATTACAAAAACAAAAAATTTTTATATAATTTGATTAAAGATGTGCGAGATCAATTTATTCTTTTTTCAAGCCATAGTGATTTAATATCTGAGCTTGATAAGAAAAATACAATTAGGCTAAGTAATGGGTCATTATGCTAATTTTTAGTTATATTTTTAAGCATGAGCTAAAAATGTACTTTCCTCGCTGGTATAGTTTTTTCGTTCAATTTATATTGTCCTTAAGTACACTGGTGTTTTATTGGTTTTTTTCAAAAGCAATGGTGGCATCGCCGGCGCTATCTGGTGAAATGCCTGAGGGCTACTTTATATACCTGTTAACTGGCGAGTTAAGCCTTTTATGGGCATCAATATTTGTTGCAACTCCACCAAAAATTATTAAGCAATTTTATTTTAAACGAGCTCTTGATAATTTAATTATTTTAAAGCAAAAAGCCTTTCTTGTTTTAACTAAAATGACATTAAGTCAAATGGTATTACAAAGTTTACGCTATATTATCTATGGTGTTGCAGTTTTTTATTTTTCATCAAAAATCACAGGCTTTGATTTATTAAACTTTTTGTTTATCCAGATTTTATACTTGCCCATGTTTATGGGTCTTGGTTACTTCGCTGCGAGCATAGTTGTATACTATGGGCGGGGTGAAAAGATCATTCAAATATTTATAAGTGCATCTTATGTTTTAGCTGGTGTGTATTTTCCGGTTTCTGTTTTTCCAAGTTTAATTAAAAATATATTTTCTTACTCGCCATTTAATGTTCTAATAAACTCTTCACGTCGTGTTTTATCTGGTGAGGATTTAGCTAATAATTTTTACTTATACTTATTGTTATCTTTTTTTGTGGGTATGTTGTTGCTAGTTGTTTCTTATAAATTATTTTGTTATTTAATTATGTATACAGATAGAAAAATTAACCATAGGCCATTAATTACATGAAAATTATTATATTTACACTGATATTGCTTTTTATTTCCTCTTGCATGTTATCTCCATCACGACTGGCTGGCGATTATGAATTTAACCCCGAAAAACAAAAGTTATTAATGGGCAATGCAGAGAAAGAGTTAATAGATAAAGCTTTTTCAGGAGTTGATTTTGCAAGAGTCAGAGACACTCATGTGCATTTAATTGGTGTTGGGCATAATGACAGTGGTATTGAGTTAAGGCCTGGGTATGAATCTATTTTTAATTTGAAAAGCTATTTACGTTATAATTTATTTTTAAAGGCATCGGGATTAAGTGATTCTCCTCATTTGGATCAAGATTATATTGATCGCTTAGTTAAGCTGATTCGTGATGGTGGTTTAAAATATAAGCATCATATTTTAGCATTTGATCGGCATTATAATGAAAATGGTAAAGTTGTTGAGAGTCATACAGAGATGTACATACCTAATGAATACTCTTATAAAATGGCACAGAAATATCCAGACATATTTGAACCGGTTATTTCTGTTCACCCATACCGCAAAGATGCTGTAAAAGAAATAAATCGATGGGGAGAAAAGGGAGTTAAATATATTAAATGGCTTCCAAATGCTATGGGGATAAACCCGTCTCACGATTTGACAACAAATTTTTATAAGGCGGTTAAAAGGTGGGATATGACCATTTTATCCCACGTTGGAATTGAAAAGTCTGTGGAGTCTGGTGAAGTTTATCAAAGCTATGGCAACCCATTACTATTAAAGAAGCCACTAGATATGGGAGTTAAGATTATAGCTGCTCATTGTGCCTCCAAAGGTGAGTTTAAAGACCTTGAAAATAATGGCGAATTACAGCCTGGCCATAAATTACTATTTAGACTTTTGAATAGAGACAAGTACGACAATGTGCTGAGGGTAGATATGTCTGCCACAGTTACAGGTGATCGCTTGGATGGAGCAATTCTTGACATGTTAGCCGCTCCACTTGAGATTCAAAAAAGATTTGTCTATGGTAGTGATTACCCAGTGCCTGGAGTTAATATCTTTATACCTCTGAAAAAAGTATACAGAGCTGGTTTGATCAATAAAAGTGATATTGTTCCTTTAAGAAATATATACAGAGTAAATCCAATGCTATTTAATTTTGTACTATTTAGGACAGTAAAGGACCCAAAAACAGGCCGTCCTTTTGATCTTGAAGCTTTATACCTGTAGTCCGCATTTTCTAAATAAAATTTCATAAGTTCATAATTATTTATGATTAGAGTATCGCGTCGCGCTTCGCGTATCCGCGTTGCGTTCACCCACAGGGTGACGAAATGCGAAGACGCGATGCTGCCGTAAGCGCACTCTGATCATAAATAATTATGAACTTATGAAATTTTATTTGGAAAATCCGGCGCAGAGTCTAACAGTAATATTTTAATGACGAGAGTAATTGTTAATTATTTTTAATCATGTATTATTAGTTTATGTTTAAATTTGGTTTAGAAAAATTATTGGAAGATAAAGAGTTACTTGAGGAATTAAAGTCTAAAAAAGTAGCGTTGCTAGCTCACCCAGCATCTGTTAATCAAGAGCTCAAACACTCTATTGATCTTTGTTTCGAAAATGGTATTGAGTTAAGCGCTTGCTTTGGTCCACAACATGGAATGAAAGGCGAAAAGCAAGATAATATGATTGAGAGTGATGATTATAAAGACCCTAAGTATAAAATACCGATATTTAGTTTATACGGAGAGCATAGAAAACCAACACCTGAGATGATGTCCACCTTTGATGTGATTTTGGTTGATTTACAAGATGTGGGCAACCGTATTTATACTTATATAGCGACACTAGTTTATATAATGGATGCCTGTGAAAAAGCGGATAAACAAGTCGTGGTTTTAGATCGGCCTAACCCTGCTGGTCGAATGATTGAGGGTTTAACTCTGAACATGAGTTATGAGACCTTTGTGGGAGCAGTACCAACTCCGATGCGCAATGGTGTAACTTTAGGTGAGCTGGCTTTATGGTATAAATCTCATAAAAACTATAAGCAAAATTTGAAAGTTATAGCTTGTGAAAAATATAATATGAATGATGAGGTTTGGCCAAATCAATTGTCATGGGTAAACCCTAGCCCAAACTTACCGAGGTTATCAGGAATTTTATCCTACGCGGGTACTGTTTTAATAGAAGGGGCCACTTTATCAGAAGGGAGAGGCACAACTATACCGCTTGAGCTTTTTGGTGCACCAGACATTGACGGTGAAAAAGTTGTTAAAAAAATGTACTCGTTAAATGAAAGTTGGCTTAAGGGGTGTGTTTTAAGGCCATGTTATTTTGAGCCGACATTTCAAAAACACAAACATTCATTATGTTCTGGCTTTCAAATTCATGTCGATCACCCTAAATATAACAGTCAATTATTTTCACCTTTTCGATTAATTAGTTTGGCTTTTAAAGCTGTTAGTTTGCTGTATTCAGATTATAATTTATGGAATCAACCCCCTTATGAGTACGAAAAAAAACTAATGCCTATAGATATATTATCGGGCTCATCAATATTAAGAGATTGGGTGGATGATAAAGGTGCTGAAACTGGAGATTTAGAGTCTATTTTACTCAATGACGAAGCCTGTTGGTTTAATGAGTCCAAAGAATTTTATTTGTATTAGAGAGTTTTTCTTCAGGCTTAAATTTAGTATATAATATAAACAGTGTATGTGGGCCTAGTTTGTAGGTTGTTGTTTCCACTTGGTTTTTTAAAAGTGTCAATGTTTTTAATCAGTTATAACTTTTTCTAATTTTTAGATATAATTTTATATTACCTGTAATTTAAGGTATGTATAAGCTAGACCTAAATAAAGGAGTTTTAATGAAATTATTAATTGCTACATTCGCGGTACTATTTAGCTTATCTACTTTTGCAAGCCCTGTTGAGTTAACTCAAGACGTGAAATCATTTATAATAGATGGAATGATTGATAATGAAGAAACAAGAAGTCTGTATCTTCCTAATTCTAATATTCATTTATCAGATGTTTTATTAACAGAAAAAATCAAATGGCAAGCTGGGCAGAAAAACTTATTTAAATTTAAGTGTGAAAACTTTATTAAAGACCCTTTGGTTTCTTGTGTATTAGCCTATACTGATCCAGTTAAAAAAATCAGCTACGGAATATTTGCTTCTGTGAACTTTTTAGATGCAGAACAAAATAACCAAGTAAACTTTGTGGAAATTAGCTATATTGATGTGAAGTTTGCTGAGTTTGATTAATATATTTTATTTACAGTGAAAATTGGTTGAGAGGCTTGTGCGGGCATAAAATGTTGTACAAGCTTTTTTTTTGTTATAACAATTAATCTTTATTTAAAAAGTTAAACTTGATAAGCCAGTTTGATCATTTTGCTCATCATCATTTAAAAGAGATGAAGAAGGCTCATCAGAAGATGAGTTATAATTTTTGGGGCAACTGTATTCAGCATTCATGCTTAAAGGTTGTATTAGAATCATTTGCGCTTTATTTTTTGGAGAAAAAATAAAGCCACCGTTTAAAAAATAATTCAATTTAACAACTGAAAGAGTCTCATTAAGTCTGGAGCCTTGCCAGCATTTTAGGGACACATCATCTGTCTCATCAGATAAAATCATAATTTCACATTGGTAGTCATTATTTGAAAATTTTAATATTGTTGCGGCTTGAGTAATTTGTGATTGTTTTTGTAAACTAATAGTGCTCATGAGTTGCTGGTGCCCCATAGAGCATATTTGAAACTTCTCCATAGATAATAACTTATTTATAATTGGCGATTTTGAGTTTTGTTTTGAAGGGCTGATAATTTGTTTTGGTGTTTTAAATGTATTAGAATTATTTTCTTCATCTTCAGTTAAAGACATCTCGACCTCTTCTTTTTCTTTGGCGTCGGCATCTCGCTGTCTTTGAATCTTCATGATGTCATTGATTGTTAAGTCTTTAGGCTCTTCTAACTTTTCTGGTAAGTCAGCTTTAATTTTACTAATTGCATTTGTGAGGCTTTGGCTGACCTCAGTGGTTACTTCTGTAGGTTGCTCTTCAGTTATATCTTTAATTGGGTTGGCCATGGAGTTAAAGCCATAGAATAAAGCGAGGGTAAGTAAAAAAGTGAGCTTTATCGTTTTCATGTAAATTGAGTCTCCTATAACGTTCTGCTTTTAATTTACATGAGAATAACATTACAAAATACAGGCCAAGTGAGAGTAAGCCTCTAAGGCAAACTATTTATATTACAGACAAAATTAAATTTTTTTTGTT
>CALJPJ010000323.1 GCA_937980625.1 uncultured Bdellovibrionales bacterium | reverse complement strand
TTTCTGGGTTAATGATTTGTTCTGGTAAATCATCTGGCATAATAATATGACCGTCGGAAAGAATTTGTAATCTTTCACATGTATTTTCTAATTCTCTGATATTTCCTGGCCAATCATACTTCATAAGTATTTTTAAAGCCTCTTCACTCATACGACGACCTTGGTTCAAAAAACCATGACGTGTTTTGGTTAAAAAGTGCTCTACTAAAGCAGGGATATCTTCTTTTCTGCGCCTTAATGGAGGCGACTGAATCATGATTGTGTTTATACGGTAGAATAAATCCTCACGAAAGTTACCCTTAACAACTTCTTTTTCTAGCTCACGATTTGTTGCACTGACAAGTCGGATATCTACTTTAATTGGGTCTTTGCCACCCACTCTAAAAATTTCACCTTCTTGTAAAAATCGCAATAACTTAGCCTGTATTCCTGGGCTTAACTCTCCAATTTCATCTAAGAATAAAGTTCCGCCATTAGCAGTTTCTGCTAAACCAACTTTACGCGAATAAGCACCAGTAAAAGCTCCTCTTTCGTGACCAAATAATTCACTTTCTAAAAGAGTTTCTCTTAAAGCACCACAGTTAATAGCTACAAATGGTTTATCTGCTCTATTACTTTTTTCATGGATAGCGTGGGCAACAAGCTCTTTACCTGTTCCACTTTCACCTAAAATTAAAACTGTTGCATTTGATGGTGCAACACGATCAACCATTTTAATCATTTGGTTCATCACATCTGACTTATAAATGATTTTAGAGTTAACTAGGTTTTGATTTTGAGCCAATCCACCATTTAACAAAGTGTTATGACTACTCGGTGTTAATACTGAGGGTTTTTCATTTCCAGACATACGTACAGCCCCTTTTAAGGTTAGCACCACTTCCGCGGCGCATTAAAGTTTAATGACTTATTGCGTTATACTTTAGTTTGAAAATTATTCAAGATATTTTTACAAAAACATGGGACACTTGTAATAATTTCAGGGGGTGTACGAAAATTGCTATACACCAATCGACAATTATTGTCAGGTCTCATATGTAAGTACTTGAAATATCAAACAAACATTAAGTCTATCAGTAGTAATACTTACAAAAGCTATGCCACTGACCTACGCCAGTTTTTAAACTCATTAAATAGTTTTAACGAAAGTCATAAAAAAATTACCAATTACAAAGATATTAATCTGTCAGCACTTCACTTTGCCTTAAGTCGCTGGTCAAAGTTAAAACCGAGTAGTCGGAACAGAAAACATGCATGCATAAAAAGTTTTTTAAAATGGATGTACACTGAAGGACACCTTAACGACCCCCTTGATCATCATGTCATATGTCCAAAAAGACCAAATAAAACACCAAATTTTTTATCTGTAGATGAGGTCATCTCTTTGTTAAGGTATTTAAAATCTGAAATAAAAAATATAAATACTCATAAAAACCAGTATCAAACACAAAGAGATTACTTACTAATTTTATTATTATATAGTGGTGCTCTCAGAGTTAGTGAAGCTTGTCACCTAAAATGGAAAGACTTTAATTCTCGTCAATGTCAGGTTCTTGTTCTCGGCAAAGGAAATCAAGAACGTATTGTGAGCCTCCCTAATAATGTTAGCTTTGAACTGAACCAACTAGAAAGATTAGGCCCCTATATATTTAGCAACACCCTTAAGCCTCTAAACCCTCGAACTGCGTATAAAATTGTCCGCAATAGTGGTGCCGCATGTGGCCTAACTCAGCCTCTTAACCCTCACGCCTTAAGACACAGCCTTGCCACTCACCTATTATCAGGTGGAATGAATCTTCGAACCCTACAAACACTTCTCGGTCACAAAAGCTTAACAGCCACTGAAAAATATACCCACCTTAGCCTTGATCAACTCAGTGAGGTTATGAGAAAGTCTCATCCTTTAAAATAAATCCTTAGCAAATAGAACTTCAGTAGATGAACTCTAATTTGTAAAAAAATATATTTAAGTTTATAGTTTAAAATATGAAAAAAATATTTTTTTTTGATCGAGATGGTACATTAATTAAAAATATTCCTTACCTGAATGACTCAACAAAAGTTGATTACTTTTCCGATACAATTAGTACTCTCAAACAGTTAAAGACTTTAAATTTTGAGTTTATCATTGTTACAAATCAGTCAGGTCTAGCTCGTGGGTTAATTACCTTAGACCAAATGAAAAGTATTCATAAAAAAATTCGAGCCGATTTCTCTATGCACGGACTTGATATTTTGGATATTTTATACGCTCCATATGGCCCCTCTAGCAATCACCCATGGCGTAAGCCTGGCACAGGTATGTTACAAGAATCATTTAGACGCTATAACATAGATATCAATAACTCTTACTTAGTTGGTGATAATATTACGGATATTCAGTGTGCTAATAACTTTGGTTTAAAATCCTTTTTTTTAAATAATAACCCAATAGCCTCTACTATATATATAGATAAACTGTCTGAAATACTTCTACACATATAACATACTGGCTCATATTATGGACGTATTTCGTCACCTTTATGAATGAATTATACATTGCCAAACCTCTTTATTTTCGATTTCAACTTATAGGCCACCACGACTCAACCTATAACTAAATCAAATCAGCTATTTAGTGGTTTGGCATTTGATTTGTATAATCTAGTTATGACTAAAAACTATTTTTTAAAAGGCACGTGCTATGAAAAATTTTATTTATATTTTAATAACAATCTCAATGCTGACTGCATGTGGTGATAAGAAGAAAAAATCCTCTACCCCTGGAGGTGGTCAGGCAGTTGCTGTTACTCCTTTAAATGGCAATCATCACCAAGTGTGTAATGATTTGCTCCCAGCATCAATTGCTAGAACTGAATACAACCTAGGTAATCAAAGAGTATATATTGATCGCTTTTATGATTCAGCAGGTAACTCATACAAACATCGCTCTGCAAACCAAGGGTACTACTCTAATGTTCAACAATCTAATGAGTTTATTAATAACTACACTCAAGAAACATTTGTATGCAATAGACTTTATGCCATTGACGACTTCATTGAATACCAGTACGGCAGCTCACGATTTTGTGCAGACTATCGATTTGATAATTACTCCAGAAGCTATGTAAATAAGTATGATCAAAATATTATTGTAAATTACAATCACCAATTAGGTGGGTTCTTCATGCCTGACAACTCTAGATTAAATTGTCACTTACAACATGATAATTACTACTATGCACTTTTTTACTCTTACCGAATCAATACGGGCACTGGTATATATGGTAGCTATCAGTACAACGTAAACAGTGGTGGTAACATAAAGGACTTTTTAAAAGGCGCAGCTTTAATTGGCATTGGTGCTGCTATAATTAATTACATAAATAAATAATTGCATACACTTTATATTTTATAATACCCAAGCTCTCCTCCCCCCCTAATTTTGAGCTTGGGTACTTTTTTTTACGGACTTTCTAGTTAAATTTTCATCCTCCGTGTCAAGTGTCTAAATTCGTATGTCCAAAATTTTAATAAACTCGCTCTAATTCTTATTCATACTAGCTAAAACTGAAACAACTTATAGATGATGCAATTGGCAAAAGCCTTTATTTTCCCTCCTGGTACTGACTTTTAATCTCTACTTTGATAATTATTAGCAATGAAAAACACTAATTACTTAATCGAACAACCTACAGAAAAATTTTTAGCTACCCCCTTTCAACACATTAGCAACGAACATTTTTTACCTGCTATTGATGAAGGTATTAAAGTTGGTAAAAAGAACATTGAAAAAATAAAAGCCAACAGCGAAACTCCTAATTTTAAAAACACAATCGAAGCACTCGAAACATGCTCTGAACAATTAGGATATGCCATGGGGGTTTATTATTGTTTATTCTCAGCTCACACAAATAAAGAACTACAGTCAATGTCAGCTGAAATATCAGAAAAAAGCACTTCATTCTCTAACTTTATAACCTTAGACGATGTGTTATTTAAAAAAGTAAATCATGTCTATGAAAATAAAGATCAG
>CALJPJ010000322.1 GCA_937980625.1 uncultured Bdellovibrionales bacterium | reverse complement strand
ATTTAAAACCTGAATGAGTCCTTCTTTTAATGTATTTGTTAAAGGAGCAGGACGACTATCACAAAACGCGATGGCCTGCTTTATTTCACCACGCAAAATTAAACTGAATAAATTTTCATTTAAACTTTGTTTATCTACTGTTAATTTTTGTAAAGCAATTAGCCTTTCTATAATTAGAAATAAAACTAACAAACCAATAAATGCAATAATATACATTACCGGTCCACCTTCACAAAATGCTTTGGCAATAAAATTACTGTGTACGTTACAATCCTGCATTACTTCCTCCTAAAAAATTTAAATACTTAATCACTGTGATGAGAATACAAATGGGAATGTAACAACCCCTTCGGTATTCGCTGGCGGTTCTGGGAACCTCCAAGTTACTAATTTTCTTTTAATACAATTAGCAACTTCCCTATCATTTAGGTCGTTACTAATCACTTTCGGCTTAATTGCCTTACCTTTTTCAATAATACTCCACTGTAAAACTAACTTACCGTAAAGATTTTTATTCCTATTCAAGGCCAACTCATAACAAGCTTTTATCGCTCTTTTATTTTTACGTATAACTCGACGGATAGCATCTTTATCAATAGAGCCGACAAAGTCCTCTTCTGCTCCTCCAACAGCTATTTGCGCATTTCCTTTTTGGCCAACACCACCACCAGTGCCAATACCGCTTAAACCTGTTCCCGCACCGGAGGTATCAACCCCACTAGAGCCAACAGTTGATTTACCTTTACCACTACCAATTTTTAGCTCACCGCCATGACCGTCACCTTCACGGTCTCTGTCGCTACCCGCAGTTCCAGTTGCTTTGTCAGCGGTTCCAACTAATTCACCACTACCATCATAGGCTTTATTTAACTCTTTTTGCATACCTTTAGAACCAAAAACTGAAAGCAGGCCTGTCTTAGTAGGATCTTGAGTCACACTCTTCATATTAGCCCCAGCTTTTTTAGTGGTTTTAATTGCACCACCTTTTTTAACTGAAGAAGCTCTAGTTTTTGTTTTAGGTAAATTTTTATTTTTCTTTAAACCTTTTGAACGCCCAGACTTCTTTTTTGATGGTGTAGGTGTCTTAGCTACTTTCTTTTTAGGCTGTGCTTTTTTCTCTGTAACTTTAAATTTTTTACGTTCTTTTTTCTCTACTTTTTTATCTTCAATTTTAATTTTCTTTTTAGCTTTAGGCACCTTGAACGTCACTTTTGCTTTACGTACAAGCTCTTCTTCAATTAAGTTTTCATCAGTTAAATCTACAGGAGAATAAACCATCATATATAAACTAAATATGGAAGCAACAACAGTGGCAAGTATAATTGCTGTTGACTCTGCTGTTGAGAAATCAAAAATTGGCGCACCAAACGTTTTTGGCGCCTGCGGTACATATCTAATATATAGTTTTAATAAACCGCCCTCTAACTCAAGAACTAACATATCTCCAAAAGACACATCGAGAACGTGACCTTTAGGGCCACTCATTACTTTTCCATCACGGAATAGCTCTTCAAGGCTCGTGGTTTTTCTATCTTCATCCACATAAAGGCCAGACATTTGTGGTGAAACATTTACCTTAGCTACGGAGTCTACTTTTAGCAGGTTATACTTTAATGAGTTAACACCTAAAACTGGAACATTAATATCACAGGATTCGTCAGAACCAATTGTAACAACTTTTTTGTTGCTAAAATGGTGACTAGAAATAATTCTTTCCTTCCAAGCCACTGAAACCTCTACCACAGTTCCTTTGCCTGGCTCTAATATTGGCATCCAATCTTTAACCTGACTTTCAGGAGCAAAGTAACCTTTTCCGGTATTAATAACACCACTAGTTGCTGAAACAACACTAGCTGCAGGTGTATTTACTTTTACTTCTGGCGCTGGAGTCTCAACCTTAACCTCTTGTTTCGGTGCAACTGAATCGCCAGAGTCTACTACAACTGGTGGAGTCTCAACCTTAACTGACGGCACTTCCACTTTTGGAGCTTCTACCTTTACTGGTGGTGTATCAATTTTTGGAGCTACAGGCTCGGGAGCTTTTTCTTCAATAATTGGGCTGGTTTTAGGTAACTCTGCAGGCGGTTCTGGCGGAGGTACAGGGATATCTTCTGCCTTTGGAAGCTCTTTATTTTGAATTTCAGCTTTAGGCTCAGTAGTCTCCACATTTTTGATGACTGGAGGGACTGCTTGATGAGTCGTTTCAATAGAGTCGTTTTCAATTAGTGGCGCTGCTGGAGAAGAGGTTGTCGGCACTCCAATAAAGAACTGTAACTTATATGAGCCCACAGATACTTCATCACCAGTATTAATTTTCTGGTCTAAAACTTTTTGACCGTTAACAAAAACGCCATGCTCAGAGCCTAAATCAGATATATAATAACCATTATCACGCTCTTCTATAACTGCATGTAGTGGAGCAATATAATTTCCGGCAAGCTGTAATTGCAAGCCATTATTTTTTCCGATAACAATTTGAGACTCTGTAAATTGCTTTACAGACTCTAGTTGCCCATCTAAATAAACTCTAAGTACAACAGGTTGTTTCAATTGCCGCCCCTACTTTGTCGTAAGTCTTCAGTTGTTTTTCTCATTTCAGGTAAAAAATTCTTTCTAAATTTAATTAGCCTCTTATAATTGGCCTGACGTTGCTTTAATAAGTATAGAAGTTCAGGCTTATTTATATCCCCTTGGATCAATTCATCCTCAAAATTAACTGTCGCTTTTCTTTTAGCCCCTTTTTTACCTTTACTTTGCGCCCAAATAGGGTCAAAGCTGGCTAAGATAAATATAATTACTAAAAAATATTTCAACATTTAATTTTCCTCTACTTCTTATTGTCTAATGTTTTTTCTAATAATTCAACTTTACGTAATAATTTTTGATCTTCAGTTAAAAACTTTAATCGACTAATAACCTTATAAGCATCTTCTTTATTTTTACCTTGCTGAACCATAAAAACAGCATAGTTGTAAAGAAGGTTCGTATCACGAACTCCAGCCTCCTGGGCGGTTTTAAAAACTTTTTCAGCAGCAGAATAATCTTTTGCGCCAACTAAAGAAACAGCATAATTATTGGCAAGAGCGACAGCAGCTCGACTTTTAGTTTTTAATTTTGGCTTTATTTTAGAGTAAATTTTAGACAAAGGGCCTAAGGCTTTTTCGTAGTCACGATGCTCAACATATATACTAGACAAGTTTAAATTAGATTCTCCATCAACTTTTCCACCCTGAGCAGCGTCTTTTAAAGCCACTAACCCCTTACGCCTATCTCCTTGAGCAAAGTGAACTAAAGCCATATTATTTTTTAACTCTTTATTGCCAGGGTCAGCTTTTAAACCTCTCTCTAATAATAGCTTAGCCATATTATACTTTTTAGCTTCATAGTAAAATATGGCAAGAGCGTTAATAGCTTTAAAATTATTTTCATCTATAGCTAAAATTTTTGATGCTGCCTCTACAATATCTTTTTCAGATTTTAATTTCATAACTTTTGATAAGTTCTTATACAGAACTGAATCAACAGATTTAGATTGACCTTGAATTGACAAAGATAAAAGTAATGAGCATAAAATAATTTTAATCATCATATACCCGCCCTACTTAGCCATAAACTTTTTAAAACTTTCATTTCATTCACCATTGGTTGTGGCTTAATTTTGTCTAATTGATTGATAGCCTTCAAGACATTAGCATCATAGACTTGCAACTCGTAAGCTTTTTTTATTGCTGCATTCAAAGCTTCAATAGCTTGCTCTTTAAAGGGCTTGGCTAAATTATCGACCCCAGCTTTATATTGCTTTAGCTGCTCACCTTTTAACGACTTTGGAATTGGAGCTTTATAAATTGAGTCAGCCATATGGTTTGAGGCTTCACCTTGCAAGGTCAGTGCGGCAACAATTTGATAGGCATCATCATAAGAAACAACTGATTTTAATTTTTCTTTTAACTTATTCAAGAGTCCTAATTTTTTTTGAACTGCACCAGCCATTTTAGCAGCATTCGCTGGAATTCTTACACTTTTAAAAGCTTTAAAGTCATTTTTTTCAATGAGTTTAAATTTTGCTTCAGCAGCGTAACTGGCACCAACACCATATTTTTTTTGTCTGTATATTACTTTTTTATACCATTTTTCAGTTAAACTCTTTCTCCTCAGCTTTTCATGAATTTTAGCTACTTTATATGCCGCTTCAACATTATTAATTTTATTTGGTATTGGTCCTCGCAAAAATTTATCGTAATAGGCAATTGCTTTCGATGGAAATCTTTTTCTTCGGTCCCACATTTTAGCTATTGCATAATTAACTGCGTTGCCATCAGTTTTATTACTTCGTTTTTGATAAATAGTGTAGTTCCGTATTGAAGATGTATGAAAATCTAAAGCGTTATATATAACAGCGGCATTAAAGTGATAACTTGTAGAGTCTGGATCTTTTGGATACTTTTTAGCAAAACCTTCAAATGCCCCTGCTGCTTTGGCATACTGACCAGTCCGTTCATACAAAAATGCTAAAAACTTTCTTGCTTTCTTTTTTAAATCTTTATCTTGAGATGTTTTCACTCTCGCGTTCATTACATCATTGTATAGGCTAATTGCTGTTGTCATCCGTCCCGCTTTCTCATAACTAACAGCTGCGTTAAATTTTGAGACAATGATTTTTTTACCATTTGGATTCTTCTTAATATACTCCATATAGGCCTCTGCAGCTTTCAATGGGTCTTTTCCATCAGCACTTTTAGCTGCTAGCTCATATTGTGACTCACTTTTAATATTACTGATTCTAGATGCTAAATTCGTATTTTTAAGACCTGGAACCGCAAGTAATTTGTCAGATACAGAAACTAAACCCTTAAAGTCTTTTCTCTGGTTGTACATATCTAATATAATATTTGCTGAATACTCAGCATGTTTATCCTTAGGACTATCTTCAACAATCTCCATTAGCATAGGTTGAGCTTTTTTATATTGTTTAAAGTAATAGTATAGTGAACCTAACCGGTACCTAATTGCCACTGTGTCTTTATCTTTCTTATTTTCAGATAAATACCTTAAAGTCGACTTTTCAAAACTTTTTAAATTGCTCGTAAAAGGAACTGCTTCTTTAGAGTCTCCGACAATAGTTTTAACCTCAGCTGCTGAAGGTATCTTCTTTTCTAAAGATAGCACAGAGTTCAGTAATGACTGACTGTAATACTTGCCTTTTTTGTCTCCCCTAGCAACAACACGATTGTAACTTTTAGCGGCCCCAACATAGTCTTTCATATCAAATAATAGCTCACCATTGAAAAAATTCATTTGATCTGAGTGAGTTTTATCTTTAATTGAAGAAAAATACATTTCGTAACCATCTTTGGCTAACTTTTGAGAGTATTTTGCTCGTGAATTTTGGGCTGTTTGGTGTAACTGTAGAATGTAGTTTCTTAGAGTTGATTCAATGAGCTTATCTGAATCAGCAATCAGTGTTTTTTTACCCTTATTTTCTTTTCTCCATAAACTACCAGGTCCGTAATCTTCAATCCAAGCAAATAACTCTTTTTTAAATACTTTTTGATTTCCTGCAGCTTGATACATTTTTACAATTTCGTGTTGGTACTCATAAGCCTTTACCGAAAATGGATCTGCGGCAATAAGTTGCTTAAATATATACTTTGCAGAAGATTTATTACCTTTATCAACATAGTAAAAAGCAAGCTTACCCAACATTTTGTCAGTAGATTTTTCGCCTAAAACTCTATTAAAATATGACCTCGCATTTTTAGCTTTGTAAACCTCTGGGTAGAAAACAACTATATCTTTAGCTGCTTCTGATGCCAAACGAATTTGACTCACTTTACCACCAGAGGCACCCCCTTTAGCTTTACGACCTTCATAAATAACTCGCTCTAAATCTTTTAAACCAGATTTAGTTCGACCAGTTTTATATTTACACCATGCTGTTTTATACAAAGCAAAGGAATACAATCTTGATCGCTTATTTCTAGAGATTTTATCGTAATGTTTTTTTGCCGGCTTCCATTTCTCTCTCTCAAAGTAATATTCACCTAAGGCGAAATTTGACTCATCAACATAGGGGCTTTTTGGAAATCTTTTTGTTAATTCGGTATATTTTTTTCGCCCTGAATCTGTTTTTCCAATTTCAAAGTAGTTATACCCTAAAAAGAATAAAGCTTGATCCATTTTAGGGTCTTTCGGAAAGTCACGCACAAAGTATTCATAGAGTGTTATTGATTTTTTATTATACTCTTCTGCTGGCTTTAAGTTTAATCTCGGCCTCACTTTAGTTTTGCCTTCAGAGTAATCTCTTAACTTATTGTCATAATCAGTTTGTAGCCTTAGCTCAATTAATTTGGCTTTATCTACATATAATTCTGCTAAACGAACCCATAACTCTCCACGACGGCGACTTTTACTAAACTTTTGTGTCATACCAAATAAGTGATTAATTTGCTCATCAGTAATTTTTTCAAGTTCTTGCTCACTGGTGCCTTCATCGTAGTAAAAACGATTTGAAGAAGGCGGCTTAACTGACCTTAAATTTACTTTGGATTTTGGAGCCAAGTATTTACTTGATCCAGGAAGTAAACTTCTTTTCTTTTTTATTTTCACTTTTTCAATTTTTCTTAAAACATCACTAACTGTTTTTTTTCGCTTAGCAAATGCATCAGCACCAACAAAAAAAGAAATACAGAATATTATAACAAAATATTTAAACACTTTACCTACCACAACTATGAGTTCCTACAAAATGATAATTGCCCAATTCATCTAACCAGTACTCTCCTTGAAACGGCCAGTACTCATAACCATTTTTAATATAAAAATTTCTGCTTCGCTTTTCATCTTCGCTACGGGATCTAATTTCTTTACCAGCCACCTTCTTTTTAATAAGCTCTTTTTTACTGTTAATCATTTCATATCTAACAAAAGCTTCTTGCTCAAAAAGATCAAATAATTCAGCTTTAATATTAATCATATGTGTTTTGGCGATCTTACCAGCTTTTTTTCTAACCTTAATAAGACGGTTAGAAACAACTTTATTTGCATACTTACCAATACCTGATGCTTTCCACCTCGAGCTCATTTTATCAATTTCTTTTTTCTCTAAAATGAGCTTTTTGATATATCTATATGTTCTATTGAAATCTCCTTCTTTACCAATTTTTCTGGCAACAGTAAGAGGCATTACTGATTTTTTAAAAACTTTAGACTCTGGATCTTCATTATATTTTTTTATTACATCAACTAAGTCATTGTAGTACACATTATATGATTTACTATTTTTTAAGTATAACTTAATTTTTTTATAAACAGGTTGATATACTTTATTAAATAAATTTAAAACCTTTTCCATTTCATCATATTTACAAATATATAAATAAATTATTGATCGTAAAATTAAAGACTCAGGCATATAATAACTTTCATAATAAGGTGAGTGTAAGGACTGAAAGTTACTTAATGCCGACCTAAACTTTTCAGCCCTAAGCATTGCCCAGCTCGATTCAAATAAAGTATCATGCCAACTCTCAGTATCTCTTGGGATTTCTCTGTAAAGTTCAATCGCTTTTTCCCATTTTTTAGCTTGATAATAAACCCTTGCTTTACCCATGAGTGCAGAGTTTTTATCAATATCTGTAACTCTCTTATCTGATCGGCTATCAATAAGTTGATCAAAAGCTCTAATTGCTTTTTTATTTCTTTTAAGTTCTGCATACGATAGAGCCTGCATATATTTTGATTTACTATAAAATGGACTTTCAGGCTTTACCCTCGACAGAGTTTTAATCGCCTGTTTATACTGCTTACTTCTAACCTGAAACTCTCCAATACGGTTATAAAGCATATCTCTATGAGCTTTTGGAAATCTTTTTATATCAATTTTACCAATAGCATAATTCAGCATTGCCTCATCGCCTAAAAAGTCTGCTGCAATTGATAATTTTTCAAGAGCTTTATTTACATACTTTC
>CALJPJ010000321.1 GCA_937980625.1 uncultured Bdellovibrionales bacterium | reverse complement strand
CGAAAAATCTTTTGTTTTTTTAATTATTGAAACCCAAACTAATAAAGTTGTTGGCTTTAGCACTGTCAAAGAGTTTTCATTACCAGATAATAAGGCTAAATTTATTTTTAGTGGTGACACTATCGTTAGTCAAAAGTATTGGGGTAAAAATAGTTTAGGTTATGAATTTTCTAAGTACTTGCTCGCACAAAAGTTAAAATCCCCTTTTAAAAAAATATACTGGAACCTAATTTCAAAAGGTTATAAAACATACTTACTACTTTCTAATAATTTTAATGAGTACTACCCCCATCCTCACAGAAAAACTCCCATTGAAAAACAAAAACTTATTGATCAATGTGGACGATATTTATATGCCAAAAATTATAATGAATCCTCTGGCTGCATTGAATTTCCTAATAAAAGAAAAAAAGACTGTTTAAAATCTGGTGTTTGTGAAATCACTCCATCACTTCTCAAAAAGAATAAAAAAGTTGCATTTTTTCAAGCGGCAAACCCAAACTGGAGACGAGGAGATGAGCTGGTCTGTATTGGTGAATTCACTCTTGATCTTCTTATAAAAAGGTTTTTTAAAAGTATTTCTAAAAAGCAGTATTTTAAGTTACTCTTTTCTAAAGAAGTTTAAGGGAGTGAATAAAACACTAAGCTTAGCTTATTTAACAAGCTATATAAAAATCAACTTCACTTGCGAGGCGAAATTCATTGACAAAGCATGATTACCTTAAATTAAAGTCTGAACTCAAGGACCTAAAAGTACAAAACAGCAAAGCTGCTTCACAGTTAATTATTGACCTAAGCTTAATTGCACTGGCAATTTTTCTAAGTTTAAATCAAACATTTTTTATTTGGCTCCTTGGGCAAATTTTGATCTTTATATGTATTTGGCGACAATTTAGCACTCTGCACTCATGTAGCCACAATTCTTTTTTTAAAAGTCATAAGTTAAATAATATTACTGGCCATTTGTGCTCTATACTTAGCTTGCTTCCTTTTGATGACTGGAAAAAAAGTCATATAGCTCACCACACTTGGGTTGGAGACCGAAATAAAGATCCATCTCTAAATCTTCCGCCCCATAACACGCTAAATAAAACTAGTCTGAGGCTTTTAGATATTTGTTGGAAATTACATATTCCTATTTTCAGTTTTCTCGTGATAATACTTAAAGTATTTAACAAAAAAAAGTCTGTTCGTGATAAAAGTAGTTCCTCAGTAAGTCTATCAGCTGTATTTTTAATTTCAGTTCATCTCATTTTAATATTAGTCTTAAAATCTATATATATAAAATTATTTTTGTTACCATTTTTTTTGTATCTTTTTACTTCTGACTTTTTGATTATAAGCCAACATAACCTAATGGAAAGTAACTCCATTGATAAATCTAAATTTCCCTTACCCGTTTGGTCTCATCAACGAGTTACAAAAGACTTAATTTTCCCAAAAGGAGTTGGTAAGTACGTATTATTAAATTTTGATCAACATAACTTACATCATATATTCCCCTATATACCGCATTATCATTTGAACAAAATTAACTTAGAGGGTTATAATATTGGAAAAAAAGAATATTGGCTAACTTGGCTAAAAAAAGTTCACGCCCTTCCAGGCCATAAGGTATACCTTGAATGAGTAATAAGCAATTACCACCACTAGTTCAATCTAATAGCTGGCTACTAGGCTCTGCTAAAGAATTTTTACAAGATCCACTTAGCTTCATGACAGACTGCCACCAGAATTATGGTGATACTTTCAGACTGAAAGCAGGGCCAAAGTCTATTTTTGTTTTCTCTGACCCAAATGAAATCAAGAACCTTTTTACACTAAATGATGAAGTCATGATCAAAGAGCGCGGGCCAAGAATTGTGCTTGGTGAAACCGTATTAACCTCTGAAGGCGATACCTGGAAACGACAAAGAAAATACGCTCAAACATACTTTACTCGAGATAATATCAACAGCCTAATTCCCGACATGAAAAACATTATAAATAAACAGCTTGATGAGTATGACGGAGTTGTTGATTTACACGCTCTTAGCGTAAAAATAATGTATTCACTTGTGATTAAAGTAATATATGGAATGGATGAGATTAACTTATTACCCAACTTATCCCCCTTAGTTGATCAAATGATTGACTTTGTTCGTACCCGTCCAGCACAACTAATTAAATGGCCATTATGGCTCCCCCTTAAAAGTCATAAAAAGTTTCATAACATAAAAAAACAACTGTTTGATCATATTAATGAAATTATAATAGAATCTAAGAAATTAAACACTAATAGCTTTGTCTCATACATGGAAAAAGACCCTAAAGCTTCTCAACAAGAAGTTATCAATGAAGCATTAACTTTTTTTGTTGCCTCATTTGAAACAACAGCTAATTGTCTTTTTTGGTCTTTATATTTACTATCTAAAAATGAAAAATTTAAACAACAAGCATATGTTGAGTCTGCAAACTCTAACCTTACAATAAATACGTTAACTGATTTACCAAGTTATAAGTGTTTAAATAATATTATTAAAGAGTCCATGCGTCTCTATCCGCCGGCGTGGTTCCGTTCGCGGCTTTGTGTTCAGGATACTCAAGTCGGAAACTACTTTGTTCCAAAAGGAACAACTGTTTGGGCCAGCATATACTTAGTTCAAAGAAATAACAAACTTTGGCCGGAACCAAACTTATTTAATCCAGATCGGTTTTTTGACAACAAAATAAATCGCTATGCATTTATTCCATTTGGTGGTGGCAAAAATATTTGCATAGGTAAAGGTATGGCTAATTTAGAACTCACTTTAATTATTA
>CALJPJ010000320.1 GCA_937980625.1 uncultured Bdellovibrionales bacterium | reverse complement strand
AGTATGGCTTCATTTGAGGGGCTAAAATCGCAAGGGCTGTTTTACCTAAACCACAATTTTTTTCAGTGGAGAAAAAATGAATTCCTTTATTAGGGTTATCTTCTTGAATCATTCTAACTACCTCTGCTGTATTATCCGTTGAGCAGTCATCAACAATTAAAATATCAAATTTATACTTAGTTTTTTGTGCCAGTATACTGTCTATACAAGACCTTAAAAAATGAGCTCGATTATATGTATTAACTATACAAACTAAGGTCGCTTTACTTTCTGACATATTATATTCCTAATAAGACTCAATTATACCTGATTAAATACTTCTAATGTTCTATTATATGCTAAGTAAAAAAACTAGTTATTCTCTAAAAAACAGTGAATTACAGGTGCTATCAGGCAAATCAAAAGAATAATGCTGAGCATTATAGTCTGCCTAAAACTATGTTAATTAATGCTTAGTTAAAAAATCTATTTGGTCCACATCTAAAGATGGGATTTTAGAGTTTAAATGAACATCTAATCGCTGTGGAAATTCATTATCAATAAAAATGGAGCTTCCAGAGATAAAAGATGATTTTTTTTGCTCTGGGTAAACTCTTATTGTTTCTACAAAGTCTTGCTCAGATAATCCAATATTAGCTAAAGCTGTTATAATGCAATGTTCATGACGCGTAATCAAAACCAAAGAATACTGATTCTTTTGAAACCATTTAAGCCAACCAATAGTTTCAAGCATAGCCTGACCTTTCCACATAAGGGTTTCATCTAGGTCAAAGTAAATTTTATCAAAATTAAAATTGTATCTTGGGTATTTTTTAGAAATATCAAAGTTAATGTACTCAGGCTCAACAAAGTAAAATGTCTTGATTTTTCTTTTAAGAAGATTCTGAACTATAATAAGTGGAACGTTTATCCCCGTGGCCCTATAACAACTCCAATGAAGCATAAATCTATTAACTTTCAGTTCAGGCTTAAAAGATAAACCGCCATCGTCACTAATAATTTTTAAAGTAAAAATAATATTATGACCAACACCAAAACCACTTTTGTTGGCAATGCTTGCATAAATATGCTCATGAAGAGAATGATTGATAAGTTTATAGCTCTCACAGCCTGACACTAACTCTCCCGACACTCCTCCTAAAAAATTAATCTTACCTTCAAAGTCTAGTAGAAAATCAAAAGCAAGCCAACACTCCCCACTCTCAAAATACTGACTTATATTATTTATTTTTTTTAAACTCTCTAAAATTGCAACAGTATTAATTCGTTTTTCAATGCCATCATCAGAATTATCCTCACTAATCAAAACATCCATTTCTGACTTAATTGCGAAAATATACTTTTCAATTAAACCTTTCAATTGATATGAGCCACCGAGATTATCGAAGTTTATTACATCTTTATAACAGCTAATAATTAAAGATTTCTCTTTGTATAATAAGGATTCAATGTTCAAAGTCGTTAACTTTTCCCACTCCATATGAACATAATTAGATACATCAAAAGGCGGGTTATCAGACAAAACTTTATAATTGCAATGCGTAGAAAACCTAAGGCTTTTACATACTTCACTAAATAAAGGGGAATTATCACCGATTAAATAACAATCAGGGTAAAAATCACGCATCTTTTAAGTACTTCAAGTCAGTTAAGTTCCAATTAGAGCCCAGTGTTTCTTGTAAGCCTTTATTATCATTAGCATAATAATCTTGAATGTGCCCTTTTTGCTCTGGCGAAAGAAATGGGATCAACACAGACCCGTCTTTAGTATAATACCCTTCCGAAGATTTTTTCTTTTTATTTACATGTGATGTAGATAAATGCTTCTCTACCAACTCTGGATCTAGCCCAAGCAAGTTAGATAATTTTTTACATTCCTCAGAAAAGTTTTTGATCCAGTCTTCAAATAAAAATACAGATGTATTATCCTTTCCAAACACTGAACTTAATGTGTTTATATACTTATTAAAATTATAAATCTCAAAGCCATCTATATCAATTTCACCCTCTTTATCAAAGATAAGATCAACATCTTTGTATTTCTTGAGGTTATACTCTTCAACATATTGAGAGTAGATCAGGTCAGGCTGATTACGTATAAAAACAACAGCCTTAAAATCAACATTATCACCATATTTCGCAATAATTTGATTTTTAATTTTCTCAGGAAAAGTAAATGGGTCTTCAATCTTATCTCCATAGTTATTTTTTCTTAATTTAATTGGCGCAGTAAAACTCTCATCACTTAAAATATTTAACTTATCCTCTTTTAAATCAAGGTACTCTGGGAGTATTGGCTGATGGTTAAATAATCGACTACTAGGTCGTCGATCTAAATGCTCTTGTGAATCATCTTGTCGCCAAGTCATCAAATTAAGCATACCAATAGCAGCTAAAGGTTTAAATAGTCCAAACTGAAGAGTTGAAGACATTGTTTTCGGGAAACCAAAATGGATAATAACTTTCATAGTATCTCTCTTGTGTTTATTGCTCGATGGCAAATCAATTATTTAATAGATTAGTGATTACAACATTACCTAACCTATGAGTAAGTATATTTTTTGATATATATCAAGTCGAATAAAAAACCTCAACCCAGTTTACACCAAGCCCCAAGACTTTCCCTTCCCATCCACATTAATGAATCCACAACAGAAAGCCCAGGCACAAAGCTAAACTTCCCATTCGAGTATACCAAAGGTATGGGCTCGTAAAACTCTAAAATAAGATCATTTTTCTTATAATAATCTTTATCAAAAAGATCACGACCTCCTGGGGCATTAGAGTATACATGAGCCCCAAATGCTTTACTTATATAACAAGCCCACTCCCCTGGAGCTGCCTTACTTGGTATATCAAGATTCATTTTAGATAACTGCTGAATTTCAGTTGTGATACCTAGGTGATTACAAACTGAGTTTAAAAGGTCTGTATTAAGATCTGAAAAAGTACAATTTTCACTAATTTCATCTAAACTATTTTTAATTAAATTTATAGTTTCTTTATAAAAAGGAGCACTATGAGAATAAACCCGAAGATTTTCAAATAGCTTTACTCTCCAACCTGTTTCTTTAACCCTAACACTGTGAATAGGTAACTGGGTCGCTCCTTTTGCTGCAGGTACACTAATATAGCTCCACTCGTTGCTTAAGTTCCCAATCCTGTTTCTAGAAACCCAAGTTTTTCTAGCAAACATTGGAGTATCAAATACTATCCAATGATCACATTGGTTAATATGGCGAAACTGCTGAGCGTATGGAAAAAAATACGGCTGCATTATTCCTAGTCTCATGGCACTTACCTAGCTACCACAATCACATCCAACCCCATTTTCTTAAGTAGTCCCCTTGATTAAGGCTAACTTTTAATTTTTCAAGCATCTCATTCAAAAGAACTGGCTCATAATTTAGAAGTTCTTTTTGCTCGGCAACATCATATATTGCACATTTATAAGTTCTTTTATCAGGGCGATAAGTATACTCTACATTACCAGGGTCTTTAGAAAATACAGATACTACGTTTCTCACAAAATCTTCAGTGGTTACAGCCTCACCAGTACCAACATTA
>CALJPJ010000319.1 GCA_937980625.1 uncultured Bdellovibrionales bacterium | reverse complement strand
ATTGTTAAGTCCAAAGTCACTGGCACGTTTTGCGTAAGAAAACATTTTAGCCGTTCTAATGATTGCTTTACTCGGTACGCACCCAGTATTTAGACAGTCTCCACCCATTTGGTGTTTTTCAATTAACGCCACTTTTGCTTTAAGTGCAGCGGCGATATATGAAGTGACTAAGCCAGCAGCCCCGGCTCCAATGACAATAATATTAAAATCATATTTTTTCGGTTTACTCATTATGCACATTCCTTTGGTGTATTGTTTTTAGTGAAAAAGCCGAGAGCCTTTTTGGCTATTAATGGAAATAGGCCAAGTAAAGCAAAAGACAAAATTAGTTTTGGAGATAAAATACCATTTATCGAGTCTAGCTGAGCCAGTTGGGTGCCGGCATTAACATAGACAAGGGTGCCGGGTAGCATGCCAATCTGGCTGACAAAGAAATAAGTTAAAGTTTTAATTGGGGTTAAGCCCATAACTAAGTTAACTAAAAAAAATGGAAACGCCGGAATTAAGCGCATTGTAAAAAGATAAAAACCACCTTCTTTTTTTACTCCATTATTAATAACCTTTAGCTTATCACCAAATTTATTTAAAATCATATCTCGCAATAAATAACGAGAGGCTAAAAAAGCAAGGGTAGCGCCAATTGTACTTGCAAACGAAACAAGTAAAGTGCCTTTTAAGAGGCCAAAAAGTGCTCCTCCGAGTAGAGTTAGGATTGTGGCTCCTGGTAATGACATTGCTGCCACTAATATATAGATCAACAAAAAACCGCCCATGGCAACTAGCGGTTTTTCGCTAGCAAAATTTTGAAAATGAGCTTGCTTTTCTTTTATGGTATCAAAGCTCAGGTATGTGTGTAAGTCGAAGTAATAAAAGGCAAAGGCAAGAAGCCCGATAACTGTAACAATAAATATTTTCTTCATGTTTAAACCTATAAAAAGTTAGTTTTGTTGATTAAAGGAAGTGTGAACTAAAATGATTTGTCTGTAAAAGTAAAATTACTTAATAAGAAATTAAGAAATAGTTCATTACAAAGTAAGGTTATAAAAAAGATAGGAGCAAATCGTTTAAGACTTAGGGTAAGTGGTGTCATTAATTAGGGTAGTATTTAGTGTTCTGGTTTATAATATTCGATTAGAAAAGCTTGTTATATGAGTAAAATATAGAATGTATAACCTAGCTCGAGGAATAAATATATATAAATTTAAATTGCAGTTACTGGCAGTTCATTAGCATATAAATTATTAATAGTTCTAAGTTAAATGGGACTGGCTGTAAAATATTTAAACGGGGCTCGTGGCGAGTGTGTTTACAAAAGTTGGGTTTATAAAGCTGTAAATGGTGAAAAGTAAATTAATAACAAGTATTTATCAATTTAAAAAAATAATAGATTTATATTTCAAACCTTGCTATATCTAGCTCAGGTTTAATTAAGGATAATGCTATGCTTATAGAAGAGGACAAACTAGTGTCAAACAAACTGCCAGATATAACTCGTCAAAGCTCATCAAAAATTGATGAAACCTTGTCTGGTGTGGGTATGGGGCAAATAGAAATGCCTGTGTACATCGATTGGTCAGGGGAGAGGCAGTTTGTTCCAACAAAAATTAATGCCCTAGTTAGCTTAGATGATAGTCAAGCAAAAGGCATTCATATGTCTAGGCTTTATATTATTTTGCGCCAGAGTCTGTCGGACCAAGCTTTATCTACAGATTTAGTGCTAGACATTTTAAATCAGTTTGTTACTTCTCAAGAAGGCTTAAGTAAATCAGCTTCTGTTGAATTTAAGTTTAACTATTTAGTAAAGAAAAAAGCGCTAAAGAGTTCTGAGTGGGGATGGAGAGAGTATCCTATTACGATCAAAGGTAATTTAAGCAACGGTGAGTTTAGTTTATTTTTTGGTGTTGATATTGCTTATTCCAGTACTTGCCCTTGTTCGGCTGCACTTTCTCGTCAATTAGTTAAGGAAAAGTTTTTAAGTGATTGGACAAATAAAAAAAATATTGATGTTAATGAGGTTGCGCAGTGGTTAACTCAGGAGAGCTCTATAGTTGCTACCCCACACGCTCAACGCAGTTATGCAAACATCATGTTAAAAATGAACAATTCATCTAAGTTGAATACTCAGGTGAATGCAGTGATTGAAGAGGTCGAAGCAATTTTGGCTACGCCAGTTCAGTCAGCTGTTAAAAGACAAGATGAGCAAGAATTTGCTAGGTTGAACGCTGCAAATTTAATGTTTTGTGAAGATGCAGCTAGAAAAATCAAAGATGTTTTAAGTAAAAAAGAAATCATATTAGACTTTAAGTTTAAAGTTGAACACAGAGAAAGCCTTCACCCTCATAATGCTGTAGCAATGGCCGTCAAAGGAATTAAAGATGGCTTTAAGCCTCTAGGTTAGTCTTTCAGACAGCACAAGCAAATATGTATTTTGGCGATTAATTGCCGCAATATTTCAGATTAGAAGTTACCTTTTAAAATCATGATATTTTATACTTAGTCTAGGAAATACAATATTTAATTATGAAAAATAATTTTTTTCATATCAGTTCAAGGCTCTTCATTTAACCTTTTTACTTTAAACCCTTCTGTTTCAAGTAAGGAGAGTAACCCAAAGGTTCCAAACAAATGATTTACTCCAACAGTTGTAAATGTATTCCCAATATTCAACTCTGGTATTAAAGTGTCTAGCCATTTATTATTTCTGAATGCTAAATCTGGACGATCACTTGAGTTTTCAAAATGTTTCTCATCTCCAGATCTAAAGTTGCGGTCCCCCATTTGGTAAGCTTGGGAGTAGAGATCAACCATCCTTTTACCATACTTTGTATCATCTATAAATGATTGAAAATTACAATCTTCGCTTGATTCTTTCTTTTTACGAAATAGAGATGCTTTTTTTCTAATGTCTAAGTTTTCAAGTTCGATTATTGGTTTTCCATTTAACTTTGTGATTTGCTTGAGCTCATAATCTAAGCTAACCCACTTTCTTTTATATGCATACTCAAGGAAGTAAGTTGATTTACCACACTTTTCAATTAGAAAGTAAGGTGCAAATTTCTGAGGAACACCAAGCTCTAATAACTTGTCTTGAGTTTCCTGGGAGTGTGTATTTTGATTACTTTTCAGCCCACTCTCGGGATTTGAATAAAGCTGTTGTAGCTTTTGATAGCCAATAGGGCTTGAGCCATCTAATTCATATATGTCTGCTCTTGCATTTTTGTGAAGACGTTTTACCCAACTAGGATATTCCGAAATTGAGACTCCAATATGCAACGATCCAAGTAAGTAAGAAGGTTGACTTATATTAGGGTGAGAAACTTCATAAATAAAAGGAGTCACTTGAATAGAGTGTGATTCACCTTCAGCTGTTGAAAAAGTCGATAAAAAGCCCAAAAATGTCACTATTGTTATTTTCTTTAGACCTTGAATTTGCGTTAAAATATTCATACCTTATTAAAGAGCAAAAACATTGCCAGCTGTATGATAGCTCGGACCTATGATCATATTTAAAACTTAATACACGGGAAAGAAATAAGACTATTTGCAGAATATCGTGAGTCTAGGCTGTGCAGATTAATGTACTCATTCAAGAGCTATTTTATGATGCTCTTATATCAACTTTATAACGTAACCCAGCTTTAGCTAGGTCATCTTGTATGGCAAGCCTTATAAATTGCTCAGGGGAGTAGCCGAGGATCGTCGCATATTCAGCAGCCTTTTGTGGACTTACAGTTTTTCGACCTTTTTCAATATCGCAGAGGTGAGATTTAGAAATACCAAGAATATCAGCAAAGTTTACTTGTGAACACTCTTCACCAAGCCGAATGCTATTAATTAACTGTCCTAGGCTCAAAGGACCTTTGTTAAGCTTTTCTAAGAAATTTTTAGCTTTAATACTCATGTTTATTTACCTCAATTATTTCTATAAATTCTAAATCATTATTTTCTTTAATTATATAAATTGCTCTATAGGACTTAGATAACCTTATACTTCTTTGGCCCTTTCTTTTGCCTTTTAATGGCTCATCATGCCAGCCAGGAGTCTTTCTTGTTGCTTGTAGGCCAAGTTCGCTTACTTCATCAACCTAGAATAATAATTTCCTAAAAACATGTTTAGGAATTTTTTTAAATTCTTTTCGTGCTTTAGATGAAATATCAATAGAGTTAATTATGCACTTAAATAGTACACTAAAAATGTGTACCTGTTAATGATTTAATTTAATACAAATCTGAACTTTTTTAGCCCGACTAAGTTTAAAATATCGCTCAAACTAGACTTCGTGGTTTTGACGATTAAAGTACTCAATCAATAATATTGCCATTTGGAGCCTCGACGAAGCCTCTTTCTGCATTAAACTAATTAATATGGCTATCAGATTAATTAATTTTACTTAAAACTGTATAAATTTCATATTTATTTTAGAGGGAATTTTACTTCGAAATTAACCAAGGAGACATCATATGAAAAAAATTATTATAGCTATAGCAGTTTTACTACTCACTAGCCAAACAGCACTTGCATCATTAGAAATTCAATGTGACTTAGGAAATGATAATACTGTAAGTGTTTTAGACTTAAAAGATATCGGAGAAAATAATTCAGGCCTTAAATATCAAGTTGGCTTCATTAAGACCTCTGACTCAACTACGAGTAAATCGCCCATTATTGTCAATTACAAGAAGACATATAGCAGGTGTGAGGTTCACTCTGGTGAGAAAGTTACCTTTGCACACGAGGGAATAAGTTATGTTTTGGAAAATGCTGGAGAGGATTACGGGTGATCGACAACTCATCATTCAAGTTTTATGAGTTACTTTATATTGACAAAAAAATCCCCATACTGGCAGTACAAGAAAATTTCAGAAAAAATTAAGTGCGAATATAAAAAGAAATAAAGATTAAGAGTCAGTCTGCTTTTATAACTTATGAGGCTATAAAAGTTAGGCTGGTATTTTAGAAAGAGGTACGCATTGAGTATTTTTGTTGAAGAAACGTTCAAAAGCCAGACCTAGCCAAAATTAAGAATAAGTGCTCAGTCTTTAGTTATTTAATGCTTGAAATAAAAATAATTTCTTCAGAAGCATTTGAATTAAAATGACTTTTATCCCAATCACCATAGGTTTGATCAACCTTAAGAGAAGATTTTTCAAGTAAAGTTTTAACTTCTTCAGCAGACCAAAAGCGAAGTTTGCTATTAGACTTTCTAGATTCATCAGGAAAGGCGTAATTAGTTTCAAATTCTATAAAAGGATCTTTTTTACTCAAAACAGAGATGTTTATTAAAATTTTACTATTTTGGAATGTAAGTTCTTGCCCCCAGCCATCACAGTTAGTTCCCCAGTCTATTAGAGGGTTACGCGTCTCGAATACAAAACGCCCAGATTCAGTTAGATGATTTTTAACATTACTAAAAACATTTAAGATATCTTTTTTTTCGAGAAATACTTGAAATGCATGACCCGTCATTACAATTAAGTCAAAGGCCTCATCTATTTTAAAATCTTGAGCCGGGCTATGAATCCATTTTATTTTATTGCCATTTGGTTTTTTTCGAGCAACTTGAATCATGCTAATGGCCGGGTCTAACCCTGTAACTGAGTGACCTTTTTGCGCATAAGCATCACAAAGGGTCCCTGTGCCGCAACCCAGGTCTAATATTTTCATTGAGCTCTTGCCTGCCAAAGATAAGTAGAAATCATTATCTTCTGACCATCCATTTCCAAGGTCATATACTTCTGCAAGTCTTAGATTTTCGTAATGTTCATCAGCCACAACCCTCTCCTTAAATACAATTCTTTTAATACCGTTTTAATATGAAATAATCAAACTGACTAGACTTTTGGGTTTTGGCGGTAGAAGTACTTAATATTTAGCTTACCATTGTGCTGGTTACTATAAAGCTTGTCTCAAAATCCTTTTTTGCTTCAATTTTAACTTCGCACATTTCAGCAAGAGTTATCATGGGATTTGCATGTCCACAGTCGAACTGTGTTATAATTGGATACTTCCTATTTGTACCTATAATTTCCAATACAAGGTCATCATAATCGAACGGAGCACCTTGTTGATTATAAACTTCAGGCTTACTGATAATAAGCCCACTAATAACGTTAAATACTCCAAGTCGCTCAAGGTGCCTAAGATTACGTTCTTCTTCAGACAGTGGTGCATCCATTTCCTCTATTAAAAGAATCTTACCTTCAAGGTCAGGAAAGTAATCTGTGCCAGCTGCTGTTAGTAAAGTATTTAAATTAGCTATAACCAAATTTCCCTCAGCTACACCACTATTTAAAGACCTCCACCCTTTATTGTCTAAAAATTCTCGTGGCGTACCTTTTCGTTCGAGTCAGGTACCTTTTCTGATACCCAGTACTCAACCGAACTCTTATATCTAGTCTCCATCGTTAACTAGGACAATTATAAAGGCTTTACTGAGTATTAGCTTTTCCCAAAATTATTTTGTTAACTCCTTCTGGAAAGATACTTGAAGCTAAAATAACTAAATGGTTATTCACAAAACTCATTTTTTCTATGATCACATATTTTGGTATAGTTATAAAATTTTCCCAGCTTTGCCCAAGATCCTTAGACATTAAAATGGTATTTTCAAGAGTTTCAAAGCCATCTACAAACCTTAAATTTCCTTGGTATAAAAGCATATTTTCAAAATTATCGTTAATGAACTCAACTCTGTGTCGACCAAGGTACTCCATCGGCTCAGTTTTAAATGTTGTGACTGTTACCGGGTCTTCATCTAACCAAGTATTAACCTGCAAAGATGTAATTGCAGAGCCGAGCTCCTCATCAATAGTTACAATTCGTTTATAGCCGAAACGGGTATGATTTATAGAGAAGCTAACACC
>CALJPJ010000318.1 GCA_937980625.1 uncultured Bdellovibrionales bacterium | reverse complement strand
AGCAAGACCATAATGACTTTATTTTTAAGGTGAGCTCACAAAGTTTTGTTGGTTGTGAGGTTGAGTTGTTTCATCAAAATAAAAAATATAATTTTTTAAACCCTCTCGTTGGTGTTCATAACACTTATAATATGGTGGGCTCAATTGTTGCGTTGTGGTCGCAAGGCTTTTCTATTAGTGATATTTTAGATGCCATTAAAAACTTACCTGTCATACCAGGGCGATTAGAGCCAATTTTAAATTCTTACGGCATTAATATATTTGTGGACTACGCACATACAGATGATGCCTTAAAGCAGGTTTTAAGTGTTCTTAAAGATATTAAGAGTAATATAAAGGGAAAGTCAAAAATTGTGACTGTATTTGGCTGCGGAGGCGATAGAGACAAAACTAAAAGGCCAATGATGTTTAAAGCCGCTTATGGTTTTTCAGATATTGTTATTGTGACATCTGATAACCCGAGAACAGAAGACTCTTATTCCATAATTAATGATATACTTGTAAGTCACAAAGAAGATAAAGAGAGTATTTTTATACAAGAGGATCGAGCAACAGCAATAAAGATGGCAGTACAAATGTGTAATGAAAATGATATTTTATTAGTAGCAGGTAAGGGGCACGAAGACTATCAAATAATTGGTCAAAAAAAATATCCTTTTAGTGATCACAAAGTTATTAAGGAGGCTTTGAATGGCTTGTAATCTGAGCGCACAAGATATTTTAGATGCTACAGGTGGTATGCTTGTCTCTGGTGACATTAAAACTCATATTAGAGGTGTTGGCACTGATAGTCGTGAAAACTTAGTTGGAAAATGCTTTATCCCATTAAAAGGTGATAACTTTGATGGGCATGATTTTATTGAGTCAGCTATAATAAACAAAGCATCCATAATACTTACTCATAAAGAAATACCTAAAACTGAAACCACTGTTATCATTCAAGTAAAAGATACTTTGTTGGCTTTGCAAGACTTAGCTCAATTTTGGCGAAAAAAAATCAATGTAAAGGTTTTAGCTATTTCGGGATCAAATGGTAAAACAACGTCTAAAGAGTTTGCTAAGGTAATACTAGAAAGCCAGTTTAAAGTCACTGCTAGTAAAGCAAGTTTTAATAATCACTGGGGGGTTCCTCTAACCTTATTAAACGTAAATTCAAGTGATGATATAGCTATTGTAGAAATGGGAATGAATCACTTAGGTGAGCTTAAAAACTTATCTAAAATAGCTGAGCAAGATGTATCAGTGGTTACAACCATTGGTCACGCTCATGTTGGAGAGGTTGGCTCTTTTGCAGATATAGTTAAAGCTAAAAAAGAATTGTATGACTTCTCACCAAAGGCATTGCATATTTTTAACTTAGATAACAAAGAAACTTTAAATATCTTTAATCAATCGCCAGCGACAAAGAAATTAACTTTTTCTATGCATGATAAAATGGCAGATGTATTTTTACAGGCCCAAGAGCTTCATTTTGATAAGGTTTTAGTTAAAGGCCATATTAATGGTTTTGAATCTGAATCTTGGGTTCCAATATTTGGTGAGTATAATGTATATAATGTGATGGTGGCAGCTTGTTTAGGCTTGGCTGCAGGTATGGATTCTAAGGTTATTTGGCCTCAGCTAAAAAAAATGAAAGGTGCTTGGGGGCGAAGCGATTTAAAAACAGCACCGGAGGGGTTTAAAGTAATTTTTGATGCTTATAATGCCAATCCTGAAAGTGTTTTGGCTTTAGATAGCAATGTTCGAAAACTAAATCACTCAGGCAAAAAGTACTTTATTTTGGGCGATATGCTAGAAATGGGAGATAACTCTGAGGCCATACACCGGCAAATCATTGAAACTATTGAGCCTTATTACGATGGCGTTTGGTATATTGGACAGCACGCCGAGTCATTAGCTTCAATTTTTAACTTTGACGAAATTGAAAAAAACGTTTTCTTATCAAGTACTTATGAAGTAATGCTTGCAATGAAATTCCATTCTATGTTACACCCTGAAGATCTTGTATTAATTAAAGGTTCAAGGGGAATGAGGCTAGAGTCGATCCTTGAGGCTTGGAAGATAAATTAGAGGTCATTTTTTTGCTTTCACATTGGTTATTTCAATTTGCGAATGATTACTCATTTTTAAATGTATTTCGATATATTACGTTCAAATCTTTTATTTCATTTTTCACAGCTTTTTTTGTATGTTGGTTTTTGGGACCATATTTTATTCGTAAAATGGTGCAAAAACAGGTTAAGCAAAACGTAAGAAAAGACGGGCCAGAGTCTCATTTTAAAAAACAAGGAACGCCAACCATGGGTGGTGTTTTAATAATGATCTCTATTTTGGTGGCAGCAATTTTATGGATGGATATGTTTAATGTTTATCTGTTATCTGTTTTAGCCTTAACATTGAGCTTTGGTTTAATTGGCTACTTTGATGATTCGCTAACAATTAAAAGGAAAAGCTCTAAGGGCCTACCAGGCAAATTAAGGTTACTATTAGAGTTTTTAGTTTCTTTTCTTGTGATCGGCTATTTAGTTTATACCCAACAAATAAGTACAGATTTACATGTTCCATTTTTTAAGAATATAAACTTTGATTTAGGCTACTCTTATATTTTATTTGGTTCTTTAGTAATAGTTGGTTGCGCTAATGCTGTAAACTTAACTGATGGCCTAGATGGCTTGGCTATTGTTCCGGTGATGGTGTGTGCCTTCACTTTTGGTTTATTTGCTTATATTGCTGGTCATTATGAAATAGCGAGTTATTTAAGTGTTCCTCATATAGCTGGGGCAGGTAGTTTAACTCCTTTAGCTGTGAGTATTGTCGCCGCTGGACTGGGCTTTTTATGGTATAACGCTTATCCTGCGCAAGTATTTATGGGTGATGTAGGTAGTCTTGGGCTAGGTGGTTTTTTAGGTGTGATGGCCGTTGTTACTAAAAATGAACTCATTTTATTATTACTTGGTGGTGTTTTTGTTATTGAAGCATTGTCAGTAATTACTCAAGTGGTGTCATTTAAATTAACAGGTAAAAGAGTGTTTAAGATGGCACCCATACACCATCACTTTGAGTTAAAAGGTTTAGTAGAAAACAAAATTATTGTTCGTTTTTGGATAATATCAATTTTATTAGCAGTACTAAGTTTAAGTACATTAAAGCTGAGGTAATATAATGATGAGAGAAATATCAGAAATAAGAGGCAAAAAAATCCTAGTGGTGGGTTTAGCTAGAACTGGAGTGGCTTTATGTCACTTGTTAGTTAGGCATGGTGCTTTGGTTACAGTGAGTGACCATAAATCTAAGGCTGAGTTATCGAACTCATTAGATAAGATGGCTGACATTGATGTTACTTATGAGCTTGGTGGGCACACGCCTAAAACATTTTTACAGCAAGATATTATTATTTTAAGTCCAGGCATCTCGCCAAACTTAAAATTATTTGACTACGCTAAAAGCCATGGCGTGAAAGTGACCGGTGAGTTTGAGTTTGTCACCCAGTATATTAAAGA
Source organism: uncultured Bdellovibrionales bacterium (assembly GCA_937980625.1). Lineage (GTDB taxonomy): Bacteria > Bdellovibrionota > Bdellovibrionia > Bdellovibrionales > UBA1609 > JAHDIR01. The sequence goes on along the minus strand of CALJPJ010000318.1, from coordinate 4,066 downwards.
GCCAATTATAGCTATTACTGGTACTAACGGTAAAACAACAGTGAGTAGTTTATTAAAGGCAATGTTTGATGAAGAAGGGGTGACTAACTGGTTAGGTGGCAATTTTGGCGCACCAATGTCTGAGTACCTTCTTGCTGATAAACCCACACAAGTAGTTATTGCTGAGGTTTCAAGTTTTCAGCTAGAGCATATAGAAAACTTTAAAGCTAAAAATATTATATTTACAAACTTAGCAGAAAACCATTTAGATCGTTATAAAACCATGGAAGATTATATTAACGCTAAAAGAAAAATATTTCTAAACACTAACCAGGATACAACAAGTATCTTAAATGCTGATGACAATGCTGTGGTTGAGTTAGCTAGAGATCCTTCTGTGCAACGTGGTCGTATTTTTTACTTTTCAAGACGCCCAATTTTAGAGCCGCAAATTATGAATATTGGTGGTTGTGTGGTTGTGGACCAGCAAATTAAATTACGAACTGGTCCTGAAATAAAAACTTTTAATGTTAAAAATGTTAAAATGAGAGGAAATCACTCATTAGAAAATTTAATGTCTTCTGCTTTAGCAGCCAGTGAAAATGGTGTGTCACCACAATCAATACAAAAAGTAATTGATAGCTACTCAGGGCTTCAGCATCGCCTTGAGTACGTAAGAAAAGTGGGTGGAGTTTTATTTTACAATGACTCCAAGGCGACAAATGTCCATGCTGTTAAACGAGCATTAAATTCTTTCGACGAAAATATTATTTTAGTGATGGGCGGCAAAGATACTAATTTAAATTACTCACCTTTAATTGATGATATTAAAATGCGAGTGAAAAACTTAATTTTAGTGGGTGAAGCTAAAGAGCGCATTAACAGAGATATTGGCGATTACAGTGAGACTTTTTTAATCGGTACATTTGAAGAAGCTATTCATATGGCTTATCAAAAAAGCCGTATCGACGATATAGTATTACTATCACCAGGTTGTTCAAGCTTCGATATTTTTGATAGCTATATCGAACGGGGTAATTACTACAAAGAAATTGTAAATAAATTTAGGTAATCTAAAAAAATATTAAATATAAAAAGTCTATATAAAAAAAGCCAAAGATTAAAACATCTTTGGCTTTTTTCATTCTCAATTGGCTTTGGTTACTTAATTAGGCTAAATGCGCCAAAGGAAAAAATTATAACTTATCGTATTTGGGTAATATAGATAAAATTTGTCTGTCACCACTGGCGTTTAAAACCCTTAAAACTAAACGATTTTCTACAGTTTGAGATTCAACATTAAAATACAAGTCAGTTTGAATCACTTTAACAATGGCTTTAACTTGGTCTACAAGCGGAAGTTCTTTATTTGCTTTTTTAGTATTGTATAGTTTAGCTGCGGCTTTTTCTCTTTTATGTTTTAAACTAATAATTTGATTTACTTTATCAACTTCTAATTGAGCTTCAGGAAACTCAAGGTCTGCAAAGTTAGAATCTACTCTTTGTTTAAAGTCGTTAAGTGCAGCTTGTAACTTTTGAGTAAACTCTTTTTTGGTAAAAAGTCTGTGATCAAAGAGAACCGTCATTCTTGTGTTCATAAGGTTTAAGTTCTCATTGATTAGATTAGTAGAAAGACCATATTGACTATTAATATCATTTGAGTCGTACCTGGCTGTAATTCCATTTTTTTTGAGGCTAGCCTCTAATAATAACCCAAGAGCTTTTAATTTTACTTTTTCTAACTTAAACTTCTTAGAATCATACCCATCGAGTAATGCCATATTAATAATGAATATATTAGAATTTGAAGCGCTAAGCTTTATACCTTTTCTTACATTCGAATATAGAAGTTCAGTGAAAAAACCACGCCCAATTTGGTCTGAAAAAATATATTCATCAACCACTTTTTTTAAATCAACTACCGAATAAACTCCACCATTAGCTAAAAAGTCTTTGGCTAAGCTTGTAACTTCTGAAGTATTTTCTGTGTCAATTTGTTCTTTGGCATCAACAGGTAAAAACGAATAAGCTAAAGCTAATTCAGAATTATTTAAAATGCTAAGAGCTGGTGTCTCAGCCAAGGCACTTATTGAAGAAGTTATAAAAAGTAATGTAATTAATATAGATTTAATCATATTAAAGTCCTTTATATTTAGTTAGGATTATAATCCGGTAAACATAAGCAAGCCCTATACCATGTTTTAACTAGTTTAATTGTAGTTAATTTCGTGGTTAGCTATGCTTAAGTACTCTTCAAACTTATTGGTTTAAGATAAAAAAGGTAGTATTTAGATTTTTATAATACGGTTCAGTTAAGAACTTTTTCGCCATTCATAAGTGAAACCGAAGGGTCTCAAACATCAAGGAGGTTCATCGGTTTTACTTCGGGGTGACAATAAATTTTAACTAAAACAGCATTATGATAGTTTTTGAGAATAATTAACTCATTATAATTTTTAAAGTAACTTAAGTTGTTAAATATAAAAGTAATTATTTGTATGAAGTTATCAGTTATCGATTTTTCAATGTTTTTAAGCTGAATTGCAACTTTCAAAAATATTGGTGTCACTTTAGACATTTATAAGTATTACTAATAGTTATTATTAACTAGTTAAAATACTGATTAGATTAAGCCTAGTTAGTTTAAAATAAATTTAACCATTTTTTTGGTCCTGTTTTGGCACCAATAAAATTTGGAACAGTACTTGCTCATCATTACCCGGTATATGGAAAACGGAGTCATTTTGACTTTTCAACAAAAAAAATTATTTGGTTGAAAATCTTTTACTTCAAAATTCTATGAGTATTACGACATTTGAAGGGGGAGCAATGTTGAAAATAAAGTATTATTATATAGTCGGATTATTATTTTGTCTGATGTCACTAAATGTTTATGGCCAGTCAGGAACAACGGCTGACGAAGTTCAATCTAGTAATGCAAGTTCACAAGAAGAAAAAAACGCTAAGAAAGGGGCAGAAAAAATTACAGTCACTGGCTCACATATTAAAAGAATTCAGGTGGAAGGCCCGTCCCCAGTTGAGATTTTAGATCGTGAGCATTTAGATCGTTCAGGATATAATTCAGTAAGTGATGTTTTAAGAGACACTAGTTCTAGTAGTTTTGGTGGAACCCGTGAAGATGCTGGGCGTGCTACTGCTGATGTAGCAACAGTCAACTTAAGAGGCCTTGGTTCCAATAGAACTTTAGTTTTAATGAATGGTCGAAGACTGCCAAAAGATGCAATTGGACAGGCAGTAGATTTAAATAATATTCCATTTGATGCGATCGAGAGGGTTGAGATACTGAAAGATGGTGCCTCGGCTTTATATGGCTCAGACGCAGTTGGTGGTGTTGTAAATATTATTACTAAAAAAGACTTTGAAGGTTTTTCAATTTCTACATCTGGTGTTTTTAACACCGAAGATATTGGTGAAAGATTTGAAGCTGGAAGCCGGTTGACTGGTGGAATTACTCATGGTTTTTCTTCCGATAAATTAAGTGTAGTTAGCGTTTTTAACTATAGAAATAATGAGGGATTATTCGCAAGGGAAAGAGAACATTCTGCAGGTGGAATATCTGATGTTGGAGACTATGGCAGTTCAAGTTCAGACGGTGGAAACACTTGGACTGTTGACCCTAATTGTCCGGCAGATCAAATTAAAACTGATCCAATCGAAGGAACTTTTTGTACATTTAATTATGCAAAAATTTCTTCTGCAATTCCTACATTACAACAATACTCATTATTGTCTGATGCTACGATACATGTAACTCCAGAGACAGATATAACAATTAGGGGGTCATTTACTCATAAAAAAACTGATTACGTATATGCACCTGCTCCAGGTTTTTTTAATACGGGTGGAAGTAATCGATTATTGTATCGAGTTATGGAGCTTGGTAATCGTGTAACTGATTTAGAAACTAATGCGGGCTCTTTATTAGTTGGTGTGAAAACAGAAGTACTTTCTGACTGGGAGTTAACAGGTGATATTAGTTACAGCCACGTTAAGCGTACTAGTAAGGAAGAAGGTTTTGCTAAAGAAAGTAGTATTAGAGCCCTAATAGGCAGTGGTGGTCTAGACC
>CALJPJ010000317.1 GCA_937980625.1 uncultured Bdellovibrionales bacterium | reverse complement strand
GTGATATACAGTGTGCTGCTGTTAGAATATGTTTTCTTGTAATTAAAGTGCCAGTGCAAAACGATCGTCCGCGAATATTTAGGCTGACAGTTGAGCGACTAATAGGGTTTTTTATTGTTACATATTCGCCACCAACAATTGCGTTTGATGGATTGCAAATCAAAAGTAAACAAAATGATAATAATGATGCAGGTAATGTTTTTAATAACTTCAAAATACTTCCCCCTTTAATAATTAAGCATTTAAGCTTTTAAAATATATATTGGTAAATATTTTTGTAGTCAGGTTAGTTATGCTTAATTTTAAGTAAAGATCTTCTGGATAAACAGTAAATACTTAAAAAGTAACTGATTATAAGAGTTTATTGGATAAAGCACTATATAGGTTATATAATCGTTGTATCAATACATTATAGTTTTATTTAATTAATTTGGCTTAACATAAAAAATTATTGGTTGTTACTAGCTCAGAAGCTTCTAATCTGCTTTTTGTGTTCAATGAGCTAGCAACAAATTTTAATTTTTTAGGTTATAATAAATATGTCTTATCCTTCAGGGTCTAATATACATTTCGATATTAAGCCAGCTATGATAGCGCCAACAATTGGGGCTAACCAAAAAAGCCATAATTGCTCAACAGCCCAATCGCCAACAAATAAAGCTGGTCCAGTGGATCGTGCTGGGTTCACTGAAGTATTGGTTACTGGTATACTAACTAGGTGAACTAAGGTTAGGCATAAACCAATAGCTATAGGGGCAAAGCCTGCAGGTGCTTTCTTACTAGTGGCTCCTAAAATAACTAATAAAAACATCATGGTCATTACAACTTCCATAATAAAACTTGAGCCCATTGAATACTTACCAGGAGAATGATCTCCAAAACCATTTGAAGCAAATCCGCCAGCGAAAACATCTGTTCCATTGCCAGAGGCGATATAATAAAGTAAACCAGCAGCGGCAATAGCTCCAATAACTTGTGCAATAATATACATTGGAACATCTTTGGCGCTAAATCGGCCAGCAACAGTTAAACCAACTGTGACTGCTGGGTTTAGGTGGCACCCAGAAATGTGGCCAATAGTATAAGCCATCGTTAATACTGTTAAGCCAAAAGCAAGCGATACGCCCAGTAAGCCAATACCCACTTCAGGAAAAGCAGCTGCTAACACGGCACTACCACAACCACCAAAGACTAACCAAAATGTACCAATACTTTCAGCTATTGATCTTGTCATTACACTCATTAATTCCTCCTTGTTTATATAAATAAACACTTTGTTGTATTAGTAAGTTTTTTAGCCAACTTATAAAGTTAACTATATTAAATATACTTTTAATTCTATTAGACTTTAATCTGTATTTAATAGTAACAAAAAATATTTTAACTTAGTTATGCATATAGACTTAAGTAGAGAGAAATTAAAATTAGTTATGAATGAAAATTATTTAGTAATCAGAATAAGTATTGGTTTCATAAATTTACTTTTGATCTAAATCAGCTCTCAATGACATGGCTAGGTTGTACGTTTACAGGATATTTCTTGTCGCCAATTCAGTGCTCAATGGTAATTTGAGCTGTCAAGCTGACAAAAAAACTATAAAAAAACAAGAAGCCGGTTTTTTTAGTATAAGCATTTAATATTACTAGGTAAAAAAAAATTGTAATATTGAGCGAAGCTGTTATATTCCAGCTTGAAAAGAGGTTTAGCATTGGCATTAGATTACAGTAAAAAGTTTCCAGTAATTAAAGTTCAGACACTATATTCGAGTTTACATACAGTTGAGAAAAAGCAAGTTGAAGAGCTTGCCTATAGTTACAGTTTTACTTTGCAAGAACTAAAACAAGTTGTGGAAGCTACGATTGATTTAAGGATGTGGAGTGAGGAGCCAATTTTTAATTACTGGAGTAATCTAGAAGCTGAGTCAGCATTAAAAGGACGGCCCTTTAAAAAATGGGCCTTTTCACGTTTAAATGATAGAATCGATTTTTTGAAAAAAAACTCATTTTCTTTCAAAGAAAAGCCAAATTTAACACCTGAATTTAAAATTTCTAAAAAAGAACTGAGAAAAGAAGAGCAAGTCAAAGAAGTTTTTGGTATGTGTGCTGTGCAATCTGAAAAAACAAGCTGTTGTAACTTAAGAACAATTGATGCTGTTAAAAATTGTGGCTTTGGTTGTAGTTACTGTAGTATTCAAACGATGTACGGTGATGAAAAAGTAATATTTGATGAAAATCTTCAATCTAAGTTAGATAATATTAAACTCGATAAAAATAAACTTTATCATATAGGTACAGGACAAGCCTCAGACTCTTTAATGTGGGGGAATCAGCATGGAGTACTAGATTCCATGCTAGGTTTTGCTGAAAAATGGCCCAATGTTTTGCTAGAGTTTAAGACGAAGTCAAAAAATATTAAATATTTATTAAAAGAAAAAAGACCTAAAAATATTGTATGCTCATGGTCTTTAAATCCGCAAAGTGTTATTGAAAATGAAGAGCATTTAACTGCAAGCTTAGAAGACCGATTAAGCGCTGCTGAAAAATGTGTAGCTCATGGTATTAAAGTTGGTTTTCATTTACATCCTATGATTTTTTATAAAGACTGGGAAAGTGATTATAAATATTTAATTAGTAAAATAGTATCTAGGTTCAATACTAATGATGTTTTATTTATTTCTTTTGGATCATTGACTTTTTCTAAGCCTGTAATCAAAAAAATTAGACAATACAATATTAAGAGTAAAATGTTGCAAATGCCTATGGTTTCTAATCCGGAAGGCAAACAGACTTATCCTCACAAGATCAAAGAAAAAATGTTTAAATTGGCTTACGATAACTTTTTACCTTGGCATGAAAAGGTGTATTTCTTTTTATGTATGGAAGAGTACAGCCTTTGGGACAGTACTTTTGGCCGCAAGTATACTTCAAATGAAGATTTTGAAGTAGATTTTATGAAACAGGTATTCAAAAAAATATAAATACCAATTGGTAAAAGTAATAATAATACAAAAAAATTATTTTAACTTTAAAAGTTTGAATCTTTTATTATCAAATGCAACTTCAAAAAAATCAGAGTTAATAAAACTTCTATTGCAAAATTGCTGTGAGTCTTTTCTTTTTCCTTCATTTATTAAGGTTTGCATAACACAACCAGTACTACTTTTATAATGACAGTAGCTGGCTTCACTCACGATATAATCAATTTTATTTTCTTTTAAATATGTGTAAATACTTTTTTCACTAAAGTTGCCAAATATTTTATACACCTCTTTAACTCTGTCTCGAAGTAACTGATTTTCATATTGAGGGTGTATAAATATTTTTCTGCCAGTAAGAAGCACAATACTTGAAGACACAGGCATAGAGCCTGCAAAAGAACTATCGGTACTTGTATTGCTTGATATGAAATCGGTAAGTTGAGTCATGGTATTGCCCGCAATGGGGCGTGAGCCAGTAAAAAGTTCAGAAAAATGAGTTTTGTTGTTAAAGATTATTAATAAACTTAATGCTAAAATAGAAGTTAAATATAAGTATTTAAGCTTAAATAATTTACTAAAAAAGTCAGATGTTACATATATAAAATATGTAATTATAATTAGTGACACAGGAAGAGCAACA
>CALJPJ010000316.1 GCA_937980625.1 uncultured Bdellovibrionales bacterium | reverse complement strand
AACATTGAAAACAACAAAGCACGGCATGAATATGGGACTTATGATTGTTATTTTTGTTATTTTTTTAGTAGCTATAAATTTTTTGTCAGTAATGCATAATAAAACTTGGGATGTAACTGAAAACAATTCAAACACTTTAGGTGTTGAGTCAATTAAAGTTATTGATCAAATTAAAGCAAAATTTGAAATTTTAACTTTTTATCGTGGTGAAAAAGATCATGCAAAAAAATTAGCGGCAAAACAAATATTTAGTCGTTATAAAAGTTTAAATTCTCATATTAAAACTTATTACTTCAATACATACACAGATAGGGCTCGTGCTCAGGTTGAGCTTGATGGAGTGCCTGTTGATGAAGATATGGTTACAGTTATTAAGTATAAAAATAAAAAAATTAAAATTGATAGCCCTTTAAGTGAAGAGACAGTAACGGCCGCAATAACTAGAGCAACTAGAAATAAATTAAAAACAATCTATTTTTTGAGTGGACATGGGGAGCGTTCGCTAAGCAATACTAAAGCAGATGGTTTGCTTAATTTAGTAAACGTGTTAGCAAGTAAGTCTTTTATCGTTAAAGAGTTAAACTTATTAAATACCAATGTTGCCATTCCTGCAGATGCAGATGTTATAGCTATTATTGGTCCTAAGCTTGAATTATTTAAAAATGAAGTAACGGCATTAAAAGCTTTTGCTGCCCAAGGTGGTAAGCTAATTATTGCTGCAGACCCAGGAAAGAAACACAATATTAATGAGCTAATTAGTTATTTTGGTGTTTTATTTAGGAATAATTTTATTATTGCAGAAGTGGCAGAAATGTTAGGTCGAAGTGCAACTACGGCTTTAGGTATTCAGTTTGATGGAAGCTCTAAGATCACCAAAGAGATTAAACAAAATGGTCAAATTTACTCAATTTTTGAATTAGCATCTGAATTAGTGAGTTTAAAAAATAATAACGAAGCCCAATTTAATTTTCTTCCACTTATAGCTACCTCTGACAAGAGTTTTACAATTGATGAGTTAAAAATAGAAGTGGTTCCTGGTCCCAGAGCAGCAAAGGTATTGGCTATTCAGGTCAACAATAACCAAAGCAATACAGTTAGTGCTGTTATATTTGGTGATAGCGACTTTCTATCGAATAAAGAGATCGGCCTGGGAGTTAATCAATTAATAGCTAAAAATACTTTTTCTTATCTTTCGGGTGAAAACGATTTAATCACTATACCTAAAGCTCAATTAAAAGGGACTAAAATAATTTTAACAGATAAATTAAGAAACTCAGTGGTCGTTGCTGGTCTTTTATTGCCATTATTTTTGTTTGTAATGAGTGGCCTGTTTTTTTACCGTAGAAAAGGCGCATAAAAATTGAAAAAAAAAAGTAACTTAATTTTTATTTTCATTGTTTTTTTAGTTGTAGTTTATACTATTTTTGATTACTCAAAACTTAAATACGAAGAAGAGGATTATGCAGAGTCCAAATTAATTTTTGAGAATATAACTATTGGTGAAGTTAAGGAGTTTAAACTCACTGATAATAAAAAAATTATTTTTTTGAAAAAAGAAAATGAAGTCTGGAAAATGATTGCTCCAATAAGTTATCCTGCTGACCAAGATTATGTAAATGGATTTATTCAGCAATTGATTGATGATCAATTAGAGTCATTAATTAACCTAGCAGATGATCAAATATTTTCTGGCGCGACATTAAATATTGGATTGAAACTCAAAAATGGTGTGTATAGAGATTTTTTAGTTAGTAAAGTGAAAACAAGTGATGGCAGAGCTTATCTTAAAGATATTAAAACTGATAAGATCTTTGTGGGTTCGCCTCTTTGGGTTGACCTTAATAAAGAGGGGGTTTTTAGTTTTCGTTGGAAAAATATTTTTGCCTTTCGCAGCAAGATTAAATCAATTTCAGTTTTTAAATCTAATAATAAAAGTTATACATTTAGTTATGACCAAAGCTCTAATTCTTGGCCAGCTAAATATATTCAAGGCTTAGTTTTTTCTGATAAAAAAATTGCTCAACTATTAAGTTTGTTATTACATATTAAAGTGAGTAAGTTTGTTAGTGAAACTAAAAGTAATAAATTACTTAATAGGTTTGATTTGTTGAGTCCAATTTTAAAAATTAAGATCCAGTTTGAAGAAAAGTCAATTCAAGATTGGGTTATGCTTGTGTCACAATTGAAAAATGGATACCATTTTATTACTTTTGAAAAAAGGCCACAAATACTCCAGCTATCAAAAGATGATGTAAATAAAATAAAATCTTATTTAAATGACCTAGATTAGGAGCTTTAAATGTCTAAAATTACTATAAAATCACCAACAAGGGTTGATCTTGCTGGCGGAACATTAGACTGTTGGCCTCTCAACTCTATTGTTGGTAAGTGCTATACTATTAACCTGTCCATTTCAATTTTTACTCACGTTGAGCTCACTCCAAAGGACTCTAGTGAAATTGAATTAGATATTATGGATTTTAACTACAAAAAAAAGTTTTCTAACCTGAGTGAGCTATTAAGTTGCCAAGACTCGGAGTTAATTTTAATTCAATCTCATTTAAAATATTGGCAGCCTAGCCAAGGTTTTTTACTTAAAACTTCATCTGAAAGCCCAGTAGGAGGTGGTTTAGGCGCAAGTTCTAGTTTAAGTGTTAGTATTATTAGGGCCTTTTCAAAGTGGTTAAATAGGCCTTTGTCTGGTGATGAGCTAATTAGATTGGCCTCTAATGTAGAAGCTCATTTTTTGAATACTCCTACTGGTACTCAAGATTATATTGGTGCTTATAGTCATGGGTTAAATTTAATTACTTACGACTATGATGGAATCAAATTTGATAATGTTAGTTTTGATTACAAAATTTTCGCAGATCACCTATTAGTTGTTTATACAGGTAAGTCTCATCATTCAGGCATTAATAACTGGCAGGTTATTAAAGAGGTTGTAGAGAAAAATAATGATACTCTAGCTGCTTTACGAGGTATTAGTGAAGTTTCTAAAGAGTTTTATCAGGTTTGTCAGAAAAAACAGTGGGGTGCTATTCCGGATTTGTTAAATAAAGAAAATGATTTACGAGTAAGGTTGAGTTCTGGTTTTACTAATCCAGAAATTGAAGAATTAAAAA
>CALJPJ010000315.1 GCA_937980625.1 uncultured Bdellovibrionales bacterium | reverse complement strand
ATAGTTGATAGAATGGCTGTTCAAATTCCATTGTATCGAACTCTTAGTAACAGAGGATGCAGCTTTTTTTATTTCTAGCAATTGTGTCATTGGTTTTTTCTCTCACTCTCGAGTTGAGCTTCTTTCATACCAACTCCTTTGGGTCCAAATTGTTTTTTCGTATCTATAGGAAACTTTGCAACAGCCTTGCTTTCTTGATTTTTAGTGCTCTCAATTTTTATTGGAACATAATCTCCTAAAGTTCCAGCTTGTTCAGGAGAGTATATTAAACGCCATTCATTCTCATCATGAAAGCTCGGGTGCTTAATTCCTACAACGGCAAAATAAAATATAAAATATAAATAATTGATTATTTCTTTCTGACTTAATTTATCAATCATAAAATAATTATTTGTAATTGATCTAGTTAAGTTCTCAATATGATTTATTAATTTTTCAATTGTGAAATACCCTACACTTGAGACAAAAAGTGGAATATGCCCTGGACCATTTATTATTGGTTCTTTGTTCAGTACGATACAAACTCCATCTTTCCTTCCATAACGATCCCACATGCATAACTCACCATTGTAATCATTCAGTTTATGTTCTGACAAAGAGGCAATATATCTAGTATCTTGGAATGTAAAATTCGAATTAACCAGGTTATCAATATTAAAGCTAAATAGTCTTGAACATAATAACTTAAAGTTCTTACCTTGATTAGTTTTTGTTAGTACATGTTTTAGTATACCTTTACTATATTTATTTTCACTTAAGTCATTCATAAGTTTTGGTTCGCTAAGCCATAATTCATTATTTTCAAAGATTTTAATAGCCGTACCAAAATCAGTGTAGTGTGATAATTCATTAAGTTCTCTTAATTTACTGTATTGATATGGAAAAAATACTTCACCTAAGTTTATTGATATATTACTCATAATCTAATTAACTCTCCCTGAGTTTCCGGGGCTACTAGACATAAAATGATAATCTTTGCCTTCTGTAATGTTATTAATAATAGCGATAGTAGAAAGTATTTTCTTTTTTATGTCTCTATTATTTTTATCAAAACCTTCATGCGCGTAATTATTTCTGATTTGTATTAATTCCATTGTTTGAATAACATCTACTTTTCTTAGTTTTTTGTTAAAACTTGCAGCTAAAAAAACTTGATCTTTTAAGCTAAGATTGTTTATTAGCTTTTTTTTATTTTTTTCAAAATATGTATTATCTAACTGACTATTATTAATATAATTTTTGAATGTTAACTCTAATGCTGTTATCACCTCAAATGTGGCGGCCATAAAATCATAACTCGATATTCTTCTAAAAATAGATATCATCAATTTATCCACCACACATATTTTAAAATCATTACTTTCCAAGGCATTTTTATATTCAAACCAATCTCTTTTACTCATATATTTACTATAATCTCCGAATTCGCCAACCAGAGTGATATAACCATCTTTTGGTCTAAACAATGTTCTTTTTCCATTCCTATCAATGAAGTGAGTGTTGATTGAACTAAAGAAAGCTTCTAATTGTCCTTTATTTTTTTTTTCTATATCATATGAAGGAAAAGGACAAAGCCAATGTTGGCCATACCTTGATCTTATTACTGATATAGCTTTGCTTAGAAATTCTTGTACTTGTAATGCTATAGACTTAGCTGTCTCTAATACTTTTTCATTATCAAACTGTTTATTGTTTATTAAATTAATTATTTCTTTTGTGGCATTTTTTAAAATAATTTTACCTCTAAGAGTTCCAGCATCGTATATTTTTTGCTTACTGAAATCAATATCATCTTGATTGTTTGTTGTTTCTGGATCAAAATATGAAAATTCTCCTTTTTCATGTTTCTGTCTTCTTTCAAACCAAAATGAAACATCAACAGTCTTTAATTCTTTACAAATCTTATCTACTTCACCATTAGGAAGCCATTCATAAAATAATGGGCCGTAATATGAATCGAAAACATCAGCTCTTTGATTATTAAGCTTTATTGCAAAAAATAATTGCATCTTATCCACAAAACTAACCTATAACACTTTCATTATATTATTTAAGTAATAGTTTTTTAAAAAGGTCTCTTCTGCTACCCCACCCTCTTGAACAATTCCACCAACTATTTTTTTCTTAGCTTCCCTGTTAAGGGTCATTTTCCAGTTTTCAAACTCTATTTTTTGAAGCTCTTCTCTTTCTATTTGAATCTTTAAAGCTTTTTCTTTTTTGATTTTCATCATCTCTAAAATAGCTTTATCAGCTTCATTAACATAATCCTTATCAAAAGAGTGGTATGGCTCTTTTTGTACTCTTAGAAGCTTCATTACCATTCCTAATGGGTTTCTAATGGATAACGGTATTTTTTTTCGAAGAACATCATGTCTTAGAGCTTCAAGAGATTCTGAGACAATATCAAAAGACGTTCCGGCATTGTAAATTTGTAGTAGCTGTCCATTACGAAAACCAATTTCATCAAGATTTGTTAAATTTAAAGCTTGCCATTCTTGTGGTAATTCATATTTTGTTCTTACTTTAGTAGTAGTAGTATTTTTTTTATTTAAATTTACACTACTACTACTAGAAGTGATTGTTCCCTGTTCAGTTTCCTTTTTCGTTACCCTTTTAATGGATACACTTTCTTGAAATGCTTCGTATTCATCAGCATTTTTTATTTCAATATATATATGTTTTGGTAGTTCAAAAATAGACCAACCACCTCTACCGTTTTTACCTTGTATTGACTTAAGAAAACCTTTCTTTTTTAATCTTACAATTGAGGTTTTTACGACTGAAGGTTTAATATTACAATTTTTTGCGATAATACTAATTGAGAGCTTTGATGTAGTTAGACTTCCATTCTTAGAACATTCAAAAAAAATGAAATTGATAATATTTTTTTGATGACCTATGAGTGTATTATAAGTTAAATCAGGGATAATATTTTCAACAAAATTGTTTCCTTTTACGATACCCTTTTCGTTTCCAATTTGTTCACTTATTGTTTCTACTTTGTTTTCTTTTTGTTCACTTATTGTTTCTACTTTGTTCTCTATTTGTTTACTAATTGTTTCCTTTTTAGTAACTAATCGCTCAATCGGTTTAATTGTTTTTTGTGTCCTTTGGAACTTTTTTTCGATAGCTGCTTGATTCTTTTTATTGATGACTTTTTTTTCTAAGCTTAATTTATCATTATTTTTCTTCTTATAATCATCAATACTAGCTTTAAATTTATTAAGACTAGCAAACCTAGAAACACCAGCATCTTTGGCCTTTCTACCCGTTCCCTTTTTAGTTTTCTTTTTTTCAGCCATCATTTTTAAAACGGCTGAATCTTCATCTAGTAAGTCCAAATTTATAGCCCATCCTCATTTGATTCTGATTGAAAAACTAATCTGTCTAAGGGTATTTCTAATATTTCATGAACTATTGCCCAAAAATAGTTTGTGAAGTCTTTTGCTTGGGCGGCAGAGTTCTTAAGTGTGTGTCCATATCTAGATGTCGCGGCATAAACTGGTAGTCTGTAAGCTGCAAGCTTATCTATCAAAGAGCTATTAGGCACAACAACTTGAGAAATATTAAAGAAATCAATCTGCTCTATTCTTTCTTGAAGTGCAGCTAAGGCTTTGTACTTAATTGACTCTCTTTTAAACTTATTTGGCACTACTAAGATGTTATCCCAGTTGAATCCAGGGTGAAGATCTGAAAGCCTTTCTAAAAAAGAAATATTTCTTCTTAATATTGTTAATGATTTTGCTTCAAGCTCTAGCGGGATTAAAATTCTATTCGAAGCATATAGAGCGGAAACGTTACAAGTCTCTACATTTGGTGGGCAATCAATTAATATATAGTCATAACTGTCACGCACTTGATCAATGACTTCTTTAACCATTTGTAACTCAGCTACTTCAATCTGCCCGCCTGCTGAAACTCTTGGCTTAAGTTTAAATCTATTTAAATTATAATTAATTTCTCCTAAATCTAAATCAGCTGGAATGACATCAATATTAGAACTAACTCTTTTAACGACATCCTCTAAGTTCATTTTTTCATATATTAATTCATCGCTGTCTTGTAAGCTCCAATCCATTAAGTCGGCAATAGTTGGCTCAAGTTCCTCGTCATCTTCAATAATATTTAAATGTTGTTTATGTGCTCCAAATAATGATGTCGCATCACCTTGAGCATCGAGGTCTACTATTAATACTTTCCCAAATAAGGAAAGCATGGAGCCTAGCTGTTGAGTAAATGCCGACTTACCTACCCCACCTTTTTGAGAAAAGATTGAAATAACCTCTGCATCTTCACGATTCTTGAGTTTTTTTCCAGATTGTCTAAAAAGTTTATTTATTGTTTGTACTGAATATGCTGATATTTCTAGTTTACCATGAGAAATTTTTTCAGCATTGATTATATTCTCATTTTCATAGTTAGCTAAGGTTGTTGCACTTCTGTTAACTAATGATGCAACTGTTCTTCTTGGGATTAAGCCTTGGTATTTGTTTTCAATATTTCTTTTATCCGGCCTTAAAGATTCAAGGATTTTTTTTGTTAATGATGGAGACTCGTTATAATGTTTTAGTCGATCATGGATACTATTCTCTGGTTGCTGCATAATGTCCCTTATTTTAAATTTGTAAGGTTTTCCGTTTACACATAAATGTTAGCAAAACCCTCACAACTGTCAATGCACTTTTGTCTGCTAATAAATTAAGCTAAACCTTAGTTTGGTACTAATTTTAGTCTCCCCGTTTCAAGCATTAAATTCTTTATTTTTGAGCAAGACAAAGCCAAAGGGTAACAAAAAGGTAACTAATAATTAATAAAAAGGTATCGCTAAAAAATTTATGATTTTATATTCTTTTATGAAAAGGTAACAATAGTTAGCTTATTAGGTAACAAAAAGATAACAAAAGGGTAACTAGTTTGTTTTAAGAAACTCTTAATAGGTAACAAAAAGGTAATGTTTAGCTTAGAAATTTACAGTGCTCTTAGTCTTACAAGGCGGTTTGTTTTAAAAAAGGTAACAGTTAATTTAGTGTTAAATCCCTATAGGTATCTTTGAGAAGTTTTAGCTAGTGACTTGTTAACCTAAAAAGGTAACAACAAATCTTAAAGCAGTTTATTAGGATTAGTTATAGCAGGCTTAAAAGGTAACAGATTGTGATCAGGAAAAGTAATTAGCAAACATTAAAAGGTAACAAGCTTTTATTTGGGCACATAAAAAAGGTAACAGCTTATAGGGTGAGCGCCTTTATTTAAATTATTAGATATAGTTTAAAGGTAACAAATAGGTAACAGCCATGATAGCTATTATTTTTAATAGGTAACAAAATGGTAACAACTTTTAATTTAAATAATAAAAATAGGTAACAAAAATTATCGCTGTTACCTTTCTCGGGAAGTTAAAAAAGGTAACAAAAATAATTAAAAAGGTAACATAGTGGTATTTGTTTCTATGGTTTCAAAAAAACAAATTTTGCGACCACGGGATTTAAATTAGAAGAGTAATACAATATCATGTCTTTTAAGACTCAGGCCTTAGAGGCGGCCTCTAGGCCCTTAAAATGTACCGCCAAGCAACTAGGCCAAGGTCTTGCGGCTATTAATATGTAGCTAGATTTTATAAGCTACTTTTTAAATTTTGATGATAGGAGCTTTAAATAGTTTAGTTAATTTATAACAGAGGACTG
>CALJPJ010000314.1 GCA_937980625.1 uncultured Bdellovibrionales bacterium | reverse complement strand
TATTGTAATTATTAAGGAATTATGATTTTAAAGGTTTTATCTGTATTATGTGTTGCTGGGGCATTGGCTATTTTTGCTTATGATCAGTTATATACGAATAGAGCACAGGTTATTGGGCCTGAAGTTATAAATAAAAGGTCCGTTGATGATCAGATTAATTACCGCCTACAGGCGGTTGACCAAAAAGTAAGGATGCAAAAGCTAAAAGCCTTAGGCCAACAAGATGATGAATACTTAGATGGGATAATATCTCAAGATGAGCGTAATTTTAAAGTAAAAATGCTAAAAGGAATTGATGAGAGAGTTGATAATACTTTGCAAGATGTAATTGAAGATTTAACTCCACGTAATAAAGCTGAGAGTTTTCAAAAGTTAGAAGAAGAAATTCAAGAAAGTGTTGATGAAATAAGAGCTCTGGCTGATTACAACGAAGCTGAAAAAAAAGCTTTTATTGAAGAATTTATTAAAGCTGCTAGAAGTAAAGGCCTGAGAATTAAAGTTGATGAAGACTTAAATGTATATGAGTATTGAGTTGATATTGACACAGCGTTTATTCATGTCAGTTTTTCCCCTGAACCCCATTTAAATTAGTTTGGTCATAAAAATTAAGCCTGTTAACTTGCTTCATTACTCAGGAACTAGGTAAACTAATACCTGTTTAAAGTTCCAAAGCGAGGGTTTATGAAAAATTTAAAATTTATTTTTGGTTTAGTTATTAGTAGTTTGTTTTTAGTTTCTTGTGGTAATAAAGCTTTTGTTAAAGGGCAATATGACCAAGACATTAATCAAGCAAATTTACTAACGGATAAGTGGTCAGAAACTGATATGCAAAAAGCTGTTTCAAGTTTAATTGGCAGCATTAAGAGTCATAACTCTATAGCAAGGGCTAATAGACCTCCAGTAGTTATGGTTACAAGATTAAAAAATAGAACATCTGAGCATATTGAAACCCAAAGTATAATGGATATGTTACGTGTTGAACTTATGCGTGGTGGTCAGGTAGTTTTTGTTGATCGTGAAGCAAGAAAAGATATGGCTGAAGAGTATGAATATCAAAAAGAAAATGCTAGTCGTGAAACTATTAAAGAAAAAGGCAACCAAACAGGTACAGACTATATTATTAATGGTCGAGTAGACTCTATAGTTCAACAGGCTGGCAGAGATAAGACTGTTTATTATAAGCTCACTTTAAATTTAACTAATTTACGTTCTGGAGTTATTGAATGGTCTGATTATAAGCAAATCAGAAAAATCTATACTAAAAAAAGAGTAGGAATGTAAAAAGGTTTACTTTTTACGATGGATTACTTTGTTCAAAAAGTATTTAAAGCGATGGCATTTATGGTCATCGCTTTTTTATTGATCTCTTGTGCCAGTTATCAAACACAGGTTGACCAGGCTAGGCGTTTAATGACTAGCAGTAATTATGATCAAGCCTTAGCTGAGCTTAAACCATTAGCTGATAAAGAGGGAAAAGATCAATTAGTTCACGTCTTAGACTATGCATTAGCTTTACAAATTTCAAAAAAATACAAAGAAAGCAATAAATATTTTTTGTTAGCAGAGAAGCTAACTGATGAAAAAGATTTTCACAGTATATCTAAGATAGCATCTTCAGTTTTAGTTAACCAAGAGATGGTTCAGTATAAAGGTGATGAGTATGAAAAGTTATTAATTAATACCATGTTAGCGGTTAACTTTGCAGCACTTGGAGAGTTAGAGTCTTCAAGAGTTGAAACCAAGAAATCATTACAGAGGCTTGATTTATTAATTAGTGAGGGCAAATCATACCATTCTAAAAACCCGTTTGTTTTATATTTAAATGCAATAATTTGGGAGGCAAATAAAGATTGGGATGATGCTTATATTGATTATTATAGTGTCTATAAACTTATGCCTAATTTTAAACCTGTGCAGAAAGACTTAATTAGATTAGCAAAGCTGTCTGGGCGAAGATCAGATCACAAAAAGTGGATAAACGCATTTGAGTTAAGCGATGCAAGCTCAGAAGCCTCATCAGAAGTAATACTTATTTTTCAGCAAGGCTGGGGGCCAAGAAAAAGGCCAAGCTATAACGATCAGGTTGTACCTATGTTGAGGCCCGTGGGTTCTAAATTTAACCGTGGAGCTTTATCTGTAGAAGGCTATCCACATATATTTACAACTACTGTATTTGATGTAGAGCAAGCAGCAATTAAAACTTTAAATGGGCAGCTTGCTCCATTAATTGCTAAACGAATAGCTTCTATTGCAGCTAAAAAAGTTCTTGCCGGGCAAATGTATAAAAAAGATAAAGGCTTGGGCGCTTTAACAGATGTCGTGTTAACATTAGCTGAGCGTGCCGATCTCAGGCAATGGTCCTTATTACCTGAAACCTTTCAAGTGGCGAGGTTAAATGTTAAGCCAGGGGTGCATAGTATTCAAGTTTTAGGTGATGACGGTTCAGGGTTATTATCTCGAGTTTGTGACTTTGATAATATAGTCATATCTAAAAATGAAAAAAAGTTTATAAGCTGTCGAAGTTTTTAGCCCTTTAGGGTGCACTGATATTTCATCGAGTGAGTTAAGTCACTGAATCAAAAATCAATACAGCCAACAAATAAAAAACCCAGCTGATTAGCTGGGTTTAAATTACACTTATTGATTTTAAAAATTATAAATTATTTAAGCTCTTATTTGAGTTTGGTAAACTTGGCGTTTGTGGCTCAATAGTTTCAACTGGCTTATTAAAACCTGGGTTGTTACTTTCAAGAGTTGGAATACCAGGAGCTGCATTAGCAGCAGAGGCAACTCTTTCTTCTAGTGATTGCTTAATGTCTTCGAAAGAAGATTTTTTAGCTTCAACAGCAACAGCCTTATTAGCTGCCTCAGCCTCAGCTTTTGCTTTAGCTTGTTTTTCAACATAATCAGCTGGGAAAGCACCTAATTTAGCTAAGTAGCTAGAAATACTTCCGTTACCGTTTTGAATAACTTCTCTAAGTGTGAAAAGTGGGGCATATTGAGATGCCTTTTTTTCAGCTTCAAAAATAATTTGTGTTAAAGTTGCAGCAGTGATGTCATTTTTAGTTTTATTATCAATGACTGTAACATCTTCGTTGGCGCGAATCATTTTAGCGATATCATCTAGTGTTACATAACAGCTTTGTTGAGTGTCATACAGCTTACGGTTTTGATACCTTTTGATGATTTTAGATCTCATATTTGATTTTTTCATTGCTTCTTGGTTCACCAGCCTG
>CALJPJ010000313.1 GCA_937980625.1 uncultured Bdellovibrionales bacterium | reverse complement strand
CTTATAAGTTTTAGTTTTATTTTTAAGCTCAGAATTTTATGCAATTGGCATTAATCGAGCAAAGGATACATGATATGGAAAAAGAAATTGAATTAAAATTAAAAAATCTTGATGCTAAAAATCATCAAGCCTATCAAGGCGGTGGCGAAGAACGTCAAAAGAAACATCGCCAAGGTGAGCGGCTCACTGCTCGTGAACGTTTAGATATTTTACTAGACCCAGGTAGCTTTGTTGAACTTGATCGCTTCATTACCCATCGCTGTCAAAATTTTGGTATGAATGAACGTAAGATTCCGGGAGATGGTGTTGTCACAGGTTATGGCCGAATTAACGGTAAAACCGTATATGTATACAGCCAAGATTTCACTGTCTTTGGTGGTAGTATGTCACGAACACAAGCTAATAAAATTTTAAAAATTCAAGATATGGCTTTAAAAAATGGATGTCCTATTATTGGCTTAAATGACTCAGGTGGTGCACGAATACAAGAAGGTGTTGAAGCATTAGCTGGCTATGCAGATATCTTTTTGAAAAATACTTTAGCTTCAGGTGTTGTCCCACAAATTAGTGCTATTATGGGGCCTTGCGCTGGTGGCGCTGTTTATAGCCCTAGCCTAACAGATTTTATTTTTATGGTTAAAGACACTAGCTATATGTTTGTTACTGGACCTGATGTAATCAAAACTGTTACTCACGAAGAAGTTACAAAAGAAGAGCTGGGCGGAGCACTTACTCATAATCAAAAATCTGGGGTTGCCCACTTTGCTACAGATAATGATAAGCACTGCCTTTTAATGATTCGTGAATTACTTAACTTTTTACCTACAAATAACTTAGACGATGCTCCTTATCTAGAAACTAAAGATAAACCAGACCGTGTTGATGAAAGCTTAAATGAAATTGTACCAAGCAACCCTAAAAAACCATATGATATTAAAGAAATCATTAAAAAGTCTGTTGATGAAGGCTATTTTTTAGAAGTTCAACAGCATTATGCGCAAAATATTGTTATTGGTTTTGCACGTTACAATGGGCGAAGTGTCGGTATTGTTGCCAATCAACCTCAAGTTTTAGCAGGATGTTTAAATATTTCAGCTAGTATTAAAGCTGCACGCTTTGTTCGATTTTGTGATGCATTTAATATTCCTATTGTTAGTTTTGTTGATGTACCGGGTTTTTTACCAGGTACAGACCAAGAGTGGGCTGGAGTAATTACTCATGGAGCAAAATTACTTTATGCTTACGCTGAAGCTACGGTTCCTAAAGTTACTATTGTTACAAGAAAGGCATATGGTGGTGCATATGACGTTATGTCCTCTAAGCATTTGCGTGGTGACATCAACCTTGCTTACCCAACTGCAGAAATTGCAGTAATGGGAGCTGAAGGCGCAGTTAATATTGTCTTTAGAAATGAAATCAAAGAAGCTACTAATGTTGATGAAAGGCGTAAGGAGTTAATTGATGACTATGAAGATCGCTTTGCAAACCCTTATGTTGCAGCTGAGCTTGGCTATATCGATGAAGTTATTGAACCTGCCCTAACTCGTAAAAGAATTATTGAGTCCTTAGAAATGTTAAAAAATAAAAAAGACACTAACCCACCCAAGAAACATGGGAACATCCCTTTATAAATAGGATATATTATGTTTAAAAAAATTCTTATTGCTAACAGAGGTGAAATTGCTATTCGAGTTATTCGTGCCTGCAGAAGTATGAATATTTCTACTGTAGCTGTATATAGCGAAGCAGATAGAAATAGCCTACATGTTATGCTTGCTGATGAAGCCTACGAAATTGGCCCTGCACCTAGTAACCAATCTTACTTAAATGTGGATAAACTTGTGGAAGTCTGTAAAAGTGCAGGTGTAGATGCCATTCACCCTGGTTATGGTTTCTTAAGTGAAAATGCTGATTTTGTTACCCGACTAAATAAAGAAGGCATAAACTTTATTGGCCCAACAGTTGAAAATATAAAAGCTATGGGAGATAAGTTGGCCTCTCGTGAACTTATGATGAAAGCTGGTGTCCCCACTGTACCTGGAAGCCCTGGCTCAATTGTTGATGTCGCAGAAGCTGAAAAGGCTGCTGCAGAAATTGGGTATCCCGTAATAATTAAAGCCTCAGCTGGTGGCGGAGGAAAGGGTATTCGTGTTGTTTTTGATCCCAAGGAACTGGCAAGTAGTTTTAGAGCCTGTCAATCTGAAGGTAAAAATTATTTTAGTGATGACCGAGTTTTTATTGAGCGTTTTGTACAAAACCCTAAGCATATTGAAATTCAAGTTTTTGGTGATAAACATGGTAATGCTGTTCATTTGTTTGAAAGAGAATGCTCTGTACAAAGAAGACATCAAAAGTTAATTGAAGAGTCTCCAAGTATATCTGTTCCGCAAAATGTGCGTGAAGAAATGGGTAATGTCGCTGTAAAAGCTGCTAAATCCATTGACTATGTGGGCGCTGGAACAATCGAATTTATTTTTGATAATAACACTAAAGAATTCTTCTTCATGGAAATGAATACGCGTCTTCAGGTTGAACACCCAATAACTGAGCTTGTTACTGGTATTGATTTAGTCCGAGAACAAATATTAGTGGCTAATGGAAATAAATTATCTTTTAAACAAGAGGATATCAAACAAACAGGTCACTCTATTGAGCTTCGAATTTGTGCTGAAGACCCAATAACTTTTGTTCCAAACCCTGGACAAATTAGAAGATATCGAGAACCTTGCGGACCTTTCATTAGGGTTGATGGTGGTGCTTACCAGGGTTATGAAATTCCGATTTATTATGACCCAATGATTGCAAAATTAGTTGCTTGGGGTCACAACCGTGAGGAATGTATTAAAAACTTACACCGTGCTCTCGGCGAGTATATGATTACTGGTGTTAAAACTAATATTAATTTACATCGAAATATCTTAAAGCACCCTAAGTTTTTAAGTGGGGAATACACTACTCAGTTTATTGAGCAAGAGATTTCAGGTAAAGCACAAGACGATATGTTTATGTTTGTCGACGATAGAGTCTTTTTAATTTCTGCTGCAATTGAAGCTTATCAGAATGCTAAATCAAATAATAACTTTAAATACGGTGCTAGTAGCCAGTGGAAACTCTCTGGTCGCAACCAACAGCTAAGGAAATAGAGGGCAATTATGTATTTTGAAGCTGAAACTAATGGACAGAAATATTCCTTAACTATTCGCGAAGATCGTGAAAGCTGGCGAGTTGGTATAAAAAAAGAGACTACCGACTGGAACTTTTATGATATTGCCAAGAAAGATTATCAAAATATCGATCAAACAATTAGCTTTATTTTTAAAAATAGC
>CALJPJ010000312.1 GCA_937980625.1 uncultured Bdellovibrionales bacterium | reverse complement strand
CCGTAACCAATACGAATATAAAAATAATCTATATTATTACAGCCTTGATCTTTAATAAAGGACTCAAACTCTGGTTTTGAGGTCACTCTATTTACTGAGTAGCCCTCTTTACGTAATGACTTTTCTAAAAGTTCAACACCTAAGTTGTAGGCTTTTTCTCTTTGCTCTGACTTAATAAATGTACGTATTTTAGACTTGGCTTTTGAAGTCACACAAAATTTAAGCCAGTCTTTAGAAGGTGTTTGATTATTAGAGGTTATAATATCAATATTATCACCGTTTTTCATCTTATACTTTAATGAAACCATTTTACCATTCACACGTGCAGCAACTACTTTACTGCCGACATCTGTATGAATACTATAGGCAAAATCAATTGGAGTTGCTCCATCAGGAAACTCTTTAACATCTCCTTTAGGAGTAAAAACATAAATTTCTGAGTCAACTAGGTCAGTTTTAACATTCTCTAAAAACTCATCAGCATTTCTAGTTTGCTGATGCAAAGAAACAAGCTCACGTAACCAATTAAACTTATCTATAGCTGATTTATCGAAACCTCCACTTTCACCACGACTATCCTGCTTATACTTCCAATGAGCAGCAATACCCCATTCAGCAATATCATGCATTTCAAAGGTTCTAATTTGGATTTCAATGCGCTCAGCTCCCGGGCCAATCACTGTAGTGTGCAAACTTTGATAGTTATTATTTTTAGCCATAGCTATAAAATCTTTAAAACGACCTGGTATTGGTTTCCACATTGTATGAACAACACCTAAAGTTTCATAACATTCTTGCAGACTATTAACACAAACTCTAAAAGCTAAAATATCATACACTTGATCATAGTCCACATTTCTGTGCTGCATTTTTTTAAAAATAGAGTACAGATGTTTCGATCGACCAGTCACTTCAAACTTAAAATTTGCACGTTTTTTAATTTCAGTGCTCAACATTATTTTTACTTCTTCAATATAACGATCTCTATCTTTTCTTTTTTTACTTACTTTCTGAGCAAGTTCGTAATAAGACTCTGGTTGAGAATAACGAAAGCTTAAGTCTTCCAACTCAACTTTTACCGAACTAATCCCTAAACGGCTCGCTAATGGCGCATAAATTGCTAAAGTTTCCTCAGCGATGCGCGCTTGTTTTTCAAAAGGCATATGTTTTAAAGTGCGCATATTATGTAATCGATCAGCCAGTTTAACGAGTACAACTCGAACATCTCTACCCATTGCCACAATCATCTTACGTATATTTTCACCTTGTTTCTCGTGAGAATGGCGATACTTAATTTGCGATATTTTTGTAACCCCATCCACTAAGTGAGACACCGTTTCACCAAACTCTGCAGTTACATCTTCCAAAGTCACATCTGTATCTTCAACTGTGTCATGTAATAAACCAGTCACAATTGATGACACATCTAAATTTAACTGAAATAAAATATGGGCAACGCCCAGAGGATGAGATATATAAGGCTCGCCACTACGACGAATTTGCCCTTCATGAGCTTTCTCGCTAAACTGATAAGCCTTTCTAATTAACTCTAAACTATCAGAAGAATAAGATTTAGATAGCTTCTCTAAAAACTCGTCGATGTTTTTAACATCTTCACTACCTATACTGCGAGTGACCAAACTCCTCTCCTTGTTCTGTCTTAAGCTATGCAAATCATTAGAGTCTCTATATATCATATCATATCGACACTAAAGCTACACAACTTAAGCTAAAAGCTGGATTTTATTAGGTAATTTTTTAAAATTTTAATGTTTTACCGAAAGCCTTTTTAACCTTAAAAATATTTATCTTTGTATAACTAATACTTATATTCTCCCAAATTTGCTTGAATATAACCTAAACTAGATCAAAGACTAAGCTTCTATCTTTTCAATCAAAAACGTCTCTGTTTAACAGGTGGAAACAAAATATTTTATGACAAATACTTTATATTTGGAACTTATGTAAATTAACTTCTATTTCACTAGCTAATTTTACTCACAATTCAAGGGGATTTCGCAAGGTTTACCCCCCTTAATAGTACTCTTGTGCGTGTACTTATATAAAAATGTAAAAAAACCTAAGTAATTAAAGAAGACTATCAGGGTGTTTATTTACTTCACGGTCGAAAAAAACTTTCCCTGCAGCTACTTCACGCAAAGAATTGACCACATACTTATTATTTTTATTTAAATCGATTGTTGGGTTTGCACCTTTAAGCAACTGTTTAGCCCGCTTAGTTACTAAATGAACTAAGATAAATCTATTTTCTACTTTTTCTAAACAATCTTCAACGGTTACTCTTGCCAAAATCTGCTCCTAATTTCGATAATAAACTACATAACTATAACTTTTTAAGAAATCCTTCAACTACTATTTTAAATTGCTTATATGAGCCCTCAAAATCATCATTTATTATTTGATAATCAAACTGGTCTGCCACCGCTATTTCTATTTCAGCATTTTTCATACGAATCTCTAGTTGATCTGCCTCTAAACTAGCTCCGTCTCTTTCTAAAACTCTTTGCCTTAGCGCGTCAACAGATGGTGGCATTATAAAAATAGTATGAGCTCCTGGGTATACAGCTTTAAAGCTTTTTGCACCTTGAATATCAATATCCATTATTGTGGCCTTGCCCAGAGCAGTAATACGCTCAACCTCAGACTTTGGTGTTCCATACAAATTACCATGAACCTCAGCCCACTCAATGAACAAGCCCTTCTCTATACGTTCTTTAAATGTATCTATGGATACAAAGTCATAAGGGCAGCCTTGTGATTCTCCAGCCCGCATAGGCCGAGTTGTGTTAGTTATGACATCAACAATTTGAGTGTTCTCACTAATAATACGATCAACAAAGCTTGATTTTCCAGCTCCACTCGGTCCCACTACAATAATAATCACTTGCTCTGAACTCATTCTATGTTTTGTACCTGCTCTCTAATTTGTTCAATAATTGTTTTGGCATTAACAACAGAACTCGTCAACTCCACAATTTGTGATTTTGAACCAATTGTATTCACCTCTCTGAGTAACTCTTGAGAGTAAAACTCTAGTTTTTTACCTATACGGCCTTTTTTAGTTAATAAAGACCTACAATTACTAATATGCTCTTTAAGACGAATAATTTCCTCATTGATATCTGACTTTTCAATTAATACAGAAGCTTCTTGCGCTAACCTTGTAGAGTCTAATTTTTTTTCATCGCGGAAACGATTCATTTTCTCTTTCCAACGTTTTAAAATTTCATCATTGGCTTTTTTGCGGTTTTTCCCTATATTATTTAACTCTTTCCCAAGTTCCGTCAAAGCGAAATTAAACGACTTTTTAAGAGCCAAGCCCTCTCTTTTACGCTCTTTTAAACAGCCAGCAATAGCAAAGTTCAAACATTTAAAAAATTCTTTCTTTTCATTGGCGTTGACTTCCTTATCTTCACCAACGGTTATCACTGGAACTGAGTTTACAATATCCACTAATTGAACCGGGTTTTGTTTTGTTAATTTCAACTCTTTATTTAATTTATTATAAGCTTTAAGCCATTTACGGCCTAACTGTACATCTGAATTAATATTTATTTTAGTTTTAGAGGCTTTAATTTTTCTTGCACAATAAACTTCTACTGTACCTCGGCTTAAGTTTTTTTTAAGAATTTCACGTATATCTTTTTCCCATAACGAATACTCTCTTGGAATATTAATCTTAAGATCTAAAAACCTGGAATTGACAGTTTTTACTTGAACAACAACTTCACCTTGAGTCAGTTTTGATTTATTGACACCAAAACCAGTCATACTTAACATAATTAATTATCCTTTTATATATTATCACTCACTACTTAATGATTCGCAAAAAGTCATTTACTATATTCATGCCTTGGTCTAGATGGCCAGAAGACTCACTATTTAACCAATGAATTTCAGGATTGCGCTTAAACCATGTCATTTGTCTTTTTGCCAGTCTCATTGTGTTTTTTATCACCTCTTGCTTAAATTCAGTCAAACTAAATAGCCCATTAATTAAGCCAAACATTTCCTTATAACCCACTGATGACAATGGCTTCCAATGAGCAAGACCCTCAGCTAATAAGCCTTCAACCTCTTCTTTAAAACCACCAGCAATCATTTGCTCAAGGCGAAGCCCAACTTTGTGGCGTAATACTTCTCTTTCAAGCTTAGTTCCTAAAAATAAATAAGGGTGGGGTAGTTTTGTTTTCATATTCTCAAAATCACTTCTGATCTGCTCCATACTCTTACCAATAGACAAAACAAGCTCTAAAGCCCGCCCCACACGGTAGGTGTCGTTAGCATGAATTTTTTTAGCATATACAGGATCTTTTTCTAATAACAGTTGATAAAGTCCACTAGGGCCAACTTTATCAAGATATTGCTTCACCTCTGCTTTGGCCTCTAACTTAACAGGTGCTTCTTCAAACATTCCATTCAGCAAGGCATGTATATAAAAACCACTGCCACCAACAAAAATATAGTTTTCATAGTTAGTGGTTTCTATGATTTCTAAAGCCCGCTTTCTAAATCGCCCAGCAGTAAACTCATCACCCTTTTGAACTTCACTAAATAAGTAATGTGAAGTACCTGTTAATTCATCCGTTGTTGGCTTTGCTGATCCAATATCTAAGCCATCATAAACCTGAAGGCTATCACAATTCACTAAACAACTAGACCGAATATTTTTAATTAAATGAAAAGATAAATTTGTTTTACCAGAAGCCGTTGTTCCAACAATAAATATAATTTTTTTTTTAGACAATTCGACCAAAATCCTTTTCTATTTTTGCAAAGCTATACTCAACAAAAACAGGTCGACCATGTGGGCAAAAGCTTGAAAGCGGAAACTCATCCATTTGCACTAACAATGATTTCATTTCCTCAAAACTCATAGCCTGGCCAGCTCTTACAACAGAATGACAGGCCATCGTGGCAAAAATATCACCAATAATTGTTTTTAAAGCAACACTTCCACCTTTGTTCATTAATTCATCGGCCATTTTTTCTAGAGCTTTTTTAATCGACCGTTCTTTTACAACGCTTGGCAAAGACCTAATGGCAATACTATCGGGACCCATGGCATCTATCTCGATACCAAGATCTTTTATCTCTGATTCATTTTCAAGTAAAATGTTTACTTGCGATTCAGTCATACTAATAACTTCAGGAATTAAAAGGTTTTGAATATCAAAGTTTTGAGATTCAAAATTATGCATTAACTGTTCATACATTACCCTTTCATGAGCAGCATGCTGATCCACTAGAATGATAGCATTATCTTTTTGAGTGACAATATAAGTTAAATCAGCCTGACCTAACACTTGTAAATCTGACCACTTATTTTGACTCACCTGTTCTACCAAAGCATGAGACGGCGTAAGCTCTTTTAAATTTAATTTACTCATTGAATCGTCACTATTCATAGATAGCTTTTGTAACTGATCAATTGTGTTATTCATGGGCTGAGATTGTTCGGGTTTTTTATAAGGTTGTTTTTGCTTAAATTGAGTTTTGTTAAAGCTTCCTTCAGAAAAGCTTAAATTTACTTCTGACTTCATTTTAACTGGTTCAGCTGTTAACTTTAATGAATAATCACTTTCGCTGGGCAAAGAGTCAGAAAGCAATGGTTTTAACCAGGGCGCAGTTTCTAGCTCTGGCCGCAAAGCTCTATATACTAATTTGTATATATTTGATGAGTTTCTAAACTTAACTTCTGACTTTGTTGGATGAATGTTTACATCAATTTCTTCGGTAGGAGTATTAACAAAAAGAGCCACATACGGATACTCTCCATGCATTAACAAACTACGATAGGCATCCACCGTAGCGGCTGACATGGTTTTATCTTGAACCCAACGATTTTGCACAAAGCTCCAAATTTGCCGGCGACTTCGTACAGTTTTATTAGGGCTTGAATATATAATTTCAACTGTTGAGCCTTCATGCTCCCCTTTTGCAACAAATAGTCCTTCCTGCTCTAGTACAGCTTCTACTCTTTTTAACCGACTATCTGTTTTAGCCCAATAGTATATTAATTCACCTTTTGATTTTACTCTAAAAGTAACTTCGGGGTGCGACATGGCCATAGCTTTCAATGCTAATTTTATTTGAGAACTCTCTGATGCATCTGTTTTTAAAAACTTTAGCCTCGCAGGAACATTATCAAATAAATCTTTAATAATTATTGTTGTTCCGACACTACCACCGCAAGGCTCAAGCTTAGAAACTTGACCGAACTCACTCTTAACATAGTGGGCACTGTCGGCCTGTTCATTTTTAGAAATAATTTTAAAATCACTAACGGCTGCAATACTGGCTAAAGCTTCACCTCTAAAACCAAAACTACCTAACTGCCACAAATCATCAATTTTATGAATTTTACTGGTAGCATGCCTTGCTAAGGCCAAAGCTATTTGATCGGCCTGAATTCCTTTGCCGTTATCAGTGACTTTCAAATACCGGCCACCTTGTTCATAGTCTATTTCAATTTCACAAGCTCCAGCATCTATAGAGTTTTCAACAAGCTCTTTAACCATATGAGCTGGCCTTTCAACCACTTCACCGGCTGCAATTTGATTGACTAAATCCTGAGGTAAAACTTCTATATTCATAAACAAACATCCAACTATTATGTTACAATTTTTAAAGCTAAATTATCTGAATATAAAAAAAAAATCACTAGCTAAGATCTCAAACAGCACTAATATGTATTTCCCAATTAAATTGTGCAACGCGCATGGGCTGCTTGCTGTTTGAATATGCACTCTTCTAAAAAAATCTATGACCCCTTTTTTTAAGCTAAATTACAAATTTATGTCTCAATGTGATATTCCTGTCACAAAAGTTAACACTTCAGCGTCAATTTTTGTTATCTTATTTATATTAATGCAAAAGGGGATGTAATTATGCTTAAAACAAATAAGTTAATACATATATGTATTCTAGTTAGTTTACTTCTTGGACTTGGTCTATTTTTCCAAAACTGTGCTCAGCCTCTAGATCCTGGCATAACAGATGTAAACACAGAAAATAGTGAAACTAATCCTTCTACAAACGAGTCTACAGCATTAATTTTTAATGCCACTAGTGAGCCTCTTGAACAGGAAGAGGGTCAACCTATTTACATTTCAATAGAAGTTACAAATCAAACTGGTGCGGAAAGCTTTGAAATATTTCGCAATGGCAGTCTAATCAGCACTAGGCAATTTTACGAAGTAAGATCTGTAAGCCGAACAGACACTTTCAAGGTCGTTGTGACCAAAGGATCAATTGTTCAAGAGCAAGATCTATTTTTAGTTATTAAAGAGGCTTCTACCACTAACCCCGACCCTATAGACACAACTAATCCAAGCGGACAAGTTTATTTAAAAAATGTAGATGGCACCAACTCATTTACTAAATACTTTTTAAATGTTGGAGCCACAAAAGACTTTGCAGTAGAAATAGATTTTAGCCGAACCAATACAAATTATCAAAATGCAGCCTTAAATTGGCAAGTGAGAACAGCTGGAAATGAAGATTGGACTTACCTAACAAGTGATAGAGATATAAGAGTATCTGGTGAAGTTCAAAACTTTAACAAAGAGTATCGCGTGATTGCCAAACACAATGGTCAAATCGTTGGTGAAAGTGATATTATACAAATAATTACTCAAAGCTATACTAGTGCCGATGCAAGTTGCTCATTACCTTTTGTTATGGCTGGCCTTAAAGTTACAAAAGCAACATCGAGTTCGTCAACCGAAACTGCCTCTGGCTCTATTTCTAGCTCTTCAACAACATATTCTGTTAGCAAAGCTATCTGCAAATTGCCTCGTGATAAGGAGGATCCCAATAATTATTTAAAATATAGTCGAACAACAGATCATAACTTATATAAAAAGGATTTGGGCCTTTGCGAAACTCAAACTAGAAAAACCAGCTTAATAAGCTCTATTGATCTATCAACTTTAAGAAGTACAAATACTAAATTCTCCTGTGGGATAATTGACTTAGACTCTAAAGATGTGTTTCAAACCAACCCAGTAAGTACAATTTTTGACGGTGATACTGTTTGCCCAGAGTATGAGTACATGGTTGGCTTAAAACGTGGAAACGCCTACTACGCAGGGCATATCACCCATATTGTATGTGCTGAAATTGCCGATTAAATATGACTAGTGGGGCTGTCCGCCCTACTACTCAATATAAATTTTTAAAGTAAATGTCACCGACTCACTATCACTGTCCCATCTCACCTGTGAGCCTTCTGGCAGGCTCTCCAAATGTCCGAAAATACTAACATGACCAATTCCAGCCCCCCTGTATCCTCGTCGTTGGTACCATGGCACCTTAACACTTTCTCCAGGAGAAAAATCTCTAATTAATTTTTTAGGAAAAGGTTTAACTTTTGGGTTGCGAATTTTAACAATCACTAGTGGCCCTTGGCTATAAACTGCATATTCAATAGGAATATCATTTCTAGTTAAACCAGCTGTAGAGCTGTGCTGAAGAGTGTTATCGATAACATTTTTTAAAATATCTGCACTGCTTAAAAGCATACTTTCCCAATCCCTTTCTATATTTAAATTATTATTTTCCTCCAGTTGCTCTGATATTTTTTGTCTAAGCTCCTCTGCTTTTTCAAAGCGATTATAAACTGAATAATTATCTTGAGTGAGTTGCTCTTTACATGACATAGCAAACAAATAGCTAGGTGAGGTTAAACTCACCAATAGGCATAAAGTTGAAAAAATTAAGTTTAAATATATCATCAGTTTAAACTCTGCAATTCAAATACCGATCAAACTAACAAGGTGACAATCTAGAGGGCCATAATCGCTTTTGCCAAAGTTTGTCAACTGATCGTACAAACTCTAAACGCAGTAATCCGCTTGCAGCATAAGTAAAGCAATTAGTAGGCGTATTGAAGTGCACCGCCAAAGACAATATGGGCTTGCTCTTCATATATATATTTGCCTTCTGCTTTAATAGCAAAGGAGTCACCTAACTTTAAGCCTAAACCAAGAGCTGCACTGGCTCCAATATTTACTGACTGTAAATCAAAAGGAACTAAAGACCCGCTGGATGTTTTTAATACTTTGGCTTGAATACTCGAAT
>CALJPJ010000311.1 GCA_937980625.1 uncultured Bdellovibrionales bacterium | reverse complement strand
CGTGTGTACAGCCTTCAACGCCGATTTCGATGGTGATCAGATGGCTGTTCACGTTCCGTTGTCGGTTGAGGCTCAAGTTGAGGCTCGTGTTTTAATGATGTCGACTAACAATATTTTATCACCAGCAAGTGGAAAGCCAGTTATTAATCCAACTCAGGATATTGTTTTGGGCTGTTATTGGATGACTCGTATTCGCCCAGGTGTAAAAGGTACAGGTAGAGTTTTCGCTAGTATTCAAGAAGTGAACTATGCTTTTGATATGGGCGATGTTGATTTGCAGGCTGCCATTAAAGTTAGGATTAACGGTAAACTTGAAGATACAAGTGTTGGTCGTGCAATTATGGGTGAGATTGTTCCTAAGGGAGTTTCTTTCAGCGCTGTTAACCGTGTAATGAGTAAAAAAGCATTAGGTGATTTTATTGATATTTCTTTCCGCGTAGCTGGAGCTAAAGCCACTTGTATTTTAGCTGACGCTGTTATGCAAATGGGATTTAAATTCTCTACAATTGCTGGTGTATCAATTTGTTTAGATGATTTGAATATTCCTAAGCAAAAAGCGACATTACTTGCTGATGCTGAAAATCAAGTTAATGAAATTCAGCAACAGTATGATGAAGGTTTAATTACTGATGGTGAACGCTATAATAAAGTTGTGGATATTTGGGCGCAAACTGGTGATAAAGTGGCCAAAGAAATGATGAACCAAATTGAAAAAGAAAAAATGATGGTCGACGGGAAAGAAGTGGAAACTCCGAGTTTCAACCCAATTTTTGTAATGGCAGACTCTGGTGCCAGGGGTTCCGCGGCACAGATTAGACAGCTAGCTGGTATGCGTGGTTTGATGGCTAAACCATCAGGTGAAATTATTGAGACACCAATTACAGCAAACTTCCGTGAAGGACTGTCGGTTCTTCAGTACTTTATTTCTACTCATGGAGCGCGTAAAGGTTTGGCTGATACCGCTTTGAAAACAGCAAACTCAGGTTATTTAACGAGAAAGTTAGTTGATGTATCTCAAGATATGGTTGTTAATGAGTATGACTGTGGATCAAAAGATGGTTTGGATGTCACTCCATTAATGGAAGCTGGAGAGGTTATTCAGCCTATTGGTGAAAGAATATTGGGCCGAATAGCCTTAGAAGATATTATTGACCCTCGTAATGAAGAAATTATTTGTCAGGCCAACGGTTCAATAGATGAAGAAATTGTAGCCAAAGTTGAAGAAGCAGGAATTGATAAAGTTAGAATTCGTTCAGTATTGACTTGCTTAACTCAAAGAGGGGTTTGTATTAAGTGCTATGGTCGAGATTTATCTCGCGGAAGCATGGTTAACCTTGGTGAGGCTGTTGGAATTATTGCAGCTCAGTCTATTGGAGAGCCTGGTACTCAGTTAACAATGAGAACATTTCACTTGGGTGGAACTGCATCTCGTGCCGTTGAACAGTCTGTACATACAGCTAGAACCGATGGAACAGTTAAATTAGAAGCTAATACAGTTGAAAATAGAGATGGCAAATTGGTTGTTATGTCTAGGAACAGTGAAATTCTTATTAACGATAATAGCGGTCGTGAAAGAGAACGTTATAAATTAGTTTATGGTGCAGTATTAGAAGTTAAAGACGGTGATCAAATTACTAAAGGTCAAAAGCTAGCTGATTGGGATCCATATTCAAGTCCAATTATTGCTGACTTAACATCATCCATATCTTATCAAGATATTGTTGAAGGTGTGACGATGACAGAGCAATTAGATCCAGTAACTGGTTTCTCAACTAAAGTAATTACAGAGTCTAAATCTGCAGATCAAAAGCCTACTATTTTGTTGAAAAAAGATGGAGAGCAATTAAATCTGCCAGGTCGTGATATTCCAGCTAGGTATGTTCTGCCAGTAGGAGCTCAGCTATTGATCACCGATGGACAAGAGGTTTTTGCCGGAGATGTTATAGCTAAAATTCATAGAGAGACTTCTAAAACAAAAGATATTACCGGTGGTTTACCTCGTGTGGCTGAGCTTTTTGAAGCTAGAAAGCCTAAAGAGGCTGCTATTGTTTCTGAAATGGATGGCTATGTCACTTTTGGGCAAGATGTTAAAGGAAAACAACGTGTGATTGTGACCCCTGAAATTGGTGAGCAAAGCGAATATTTAATTCCAAAAGGTAAGCATGTAGCTGTTCGGGAAGGTGAGTTTATTAGAGCTGGTGAAGCTTTGATGGATGGCTCAACAAACCCACATGATATTCTTAAAGTATTAGGTGATAAGGAGCTTGCAGCTTACTTAGTTAATGAAATCCAAGAGGTTTACAGACTTCAGGGTGTTGTTATTAATGATAAGCATATTGAAACTATTGTAAGGCAAATGCTTCGCAAAGTTTCAGTGGTTCAACCTGGTGACACTAAGTTTATTGCTGGTGCACATGTGGATAAATTTATTTATGAAGCTGAAAACAAAAGAGTAATGGCAGAAGGTGGCCAAGTAGCTACTTCTGAACCACTACTTTTAGGAATAACAAAAGTTTCATTAAATACAGAGAGTTGGATTTCAGCTGCATCTTTCCAGGAAACAACTAAAGTTCTAACGGAAGCTGCAATTAATTCTAAATCAGATAACCTTTTGGGTTTAAAAGAGAATATTGTAATGGGTCGTCTGATTCCGGCAGGAACAGGTGTTCCATATTACAAGCGCTGGAAGGTGCAGGTTGAAGAAAAAGTAGATGAAACTTCACTTAACTTACCAGGTTTTGGAACTACAAACCCTGGAACTAATGCTGATAACTATCAGTATAATAGATAAATAGCTTTGAATTAGCCTTGGATTTGGCTAATTTAGGCAAAATCCTACAAAAAAATGGTTTTTTTGTGGGTTAATATTGACGCAAATAGGGATTCGGGGTACTTCAGTACCCTTTACAAGAGGTATAAATGCCAACGATTAATCAGTTAATTAGAAAACAAAGAGTTTTACAAAAAGGGAAGTCAAAGTCTCCAGCTTTAACAAGTTGCCCTCAACGACGTGGTGTTTGTACTCGTGTATTTACAACCACACCGAAAAAACCTAATTCAGCCTTAAGAAAAGTTGCTCGTGTTCGTTTATCAAACGGCTTTGAGGTCAACTCTTATATCCCTGGAATTGGCCATAACTTACAAGAGCATAGTGTTGTTCTTATTCGTGGTGGTCGTGTTAAAGATTTGCCAGGTGTAAGATACCATATTGTTCGTGGTGTACTTGATACTCAAGGTGTAAATGATAGAAAAAATGGTCGTTCAAAGTACGGCACAAAAAGACCAAAGAAAGCATAAGGAATATTTGTAGATGTCTAGACGTAAAAGAAGTCAAAGAAGAGAAGTTTCACCTGATCCAGTATACGGCGATGTTACTGTTGCTCGTTTTATTAGAAAGATTATGTTAGATGGTAAAAAAAATATTGCCGAAAAAGTATTTTATGGCGCTTTAGATCAAATTAAAGAAAAAGTTCCTGAAGAAACACCACTAAATGTATTTAAAAAAGCTATTGAAAACGTCAAGCCATCTTTGGAAGTTCGTTCAAGAAGAATTGGTGGTGCAACTTATCAAGTTCCAATAGATGTTCGCCCACAAAGACGGTTAACTTTGTCTATGAGATGGTTAGTTGGTTATTCACGATCTCGCGGCGAGAAGTCAATGTCAGCAAGGTTGGCTGGTGAGTTAATGGATGCTTACAATAACCGTGGGAACTCAGTTAAAAAACGTGAAGATGTTCACAAAATGGCAGATGCCAATAAAGCATTCTCTCACTTCAACTGGTAGTTAATGTATTTAAAATTAATTCTAAAAAGCTGCATTAAAAATGCAGCTTTTTTTTTATCTAGAAACTCACTGACCCAACTTTAAGTATCAGATGCCTGTTATTGAGCTGGGTATTTCAACGAAAAATTAGCTTAAAAAGTGTTGAATTAGTGGGGGCACTTCAATTACGAGTTAGCCAAAACTTTATAGCCGTAAATTCAAATAAGTTTATTTTAGCATAAAATTAAGAGGTATAAATCCTGAGAAGGCTTTCACCGTTACATAATATTTATTTTTAATAGGTATAGGTCTAGAAAATCTTATGGAGATGTTGTTTTTAATATTCTAAATACTTAGAATTTAAGAATATCTTTAAAATTTAAAGTATTTTTAAAGAGTTTTTATAAAAGGGGAAAATCCATGTTTAACTTAAAAAATAATAAAGGCTTCTCATTAATTGAGTTAATGATTGTTGTGGCAATTATTGGGATACTTGCCTCTGTTGCTATTCCAAACTTTCAAAAATTTATACGTCGAAGTAAACAGGCAG
>CALJPJ010000310.1 GCA_937980625.1 uncultured Bdellovibrionales bacterium | reverse complement strand
TTAGGTTATGTCAAAGAACAAATTGGACAAATTTACTTTAAACAAGAATTTTACAAAAAAGCAAAAATTTCGCTTAATGACAGTATTAATACTTTAAAAAACTCAAATCAAAAGGCCTTACTTTATCCGCAAAAATGGCTCGCTTTATTAAATTTAAAAACTCAACATAATGATCAACTTTTAAAGGCCATTAAAAACAAAAATTTTGAGTTCGCAGACTTTGAAACTTTACGAGATATAGATTACTGGCAAGGCTTTATCCTTAAAGACAAACAACTCACATCCAAAGTTTTTTACTTAACACCTTATACCTCTTACAAAAATAGAATCAATAAATTAGATATCACAAAAAGTTGGAGTTGGTCACAAAAAGGAGAAAAGCCATTTATAAGTTTATTTGGCAATGATCTTCCAATTAGCAATGAACTAACCAGTCAGTTGTTTTGCTTATTAACTTCTGATGGGTATAAACCGATGACTTTAGGCTCTATTCATTCTAATTTGTTTCCTAATGAATTTTACAATCCAAACTCCTCACCGGACCGTGTTTATCAACTGGTATCTCGCTTAAATAAAAAGTTAAAAAAATTATTTTCTTATAAAATAGAGAAACATCTTAATTCTTATATTATAAGACCAAATAAAATAAATAATTTTAATCGTATTATTACAGTTGATGAAGTCTCTTTATTATCAAAACCAAAATCTATTTTACTTCACCAATTAAAAGGATTTTTCAGTAAGAAGTCCTTTTCGGCCAAGGAGTTAAGCTTGAAGTATAATATTACTCAACGAACAGCAAACCGTTGGATTAAAGAAATTGTAGATAATAAAAAACTAAAGCCCACAGGTAATGGTAAAAATATTAAGTACAAATTAGTCAGCTAATCTTGGTAATAATAACGAATTAATTAATATACTCTAATCTTCCCCGCTACCTCTTGGTAAAATTAAATATTTATCTGTATCTTTTAATAATGAATATACATGGTTTGACATCAGTCCTGCAACTCTCCTGTATTCACTTAAAATATCTAAATGTATCGAGCTTGTATTAATACTTTCTTTTTTGCCAGCAATTAACCTTTCCATATGCCTAATTCTGAAGTCTTTTTCCATACGGCGTATAACTCTTTTATTATATACAATTTTACCAGCTAAATCTTTATCTTGCCTCTGAAAACAAGTTATAGACAATGATGACAGCTTTTTGACCTCTTCGTATACTTGTTTAATTTCAGCCCAACCTTCCTCACTGAAGTCCACTTTTAAAAATTGTTTTTTCTCGGCCATTTTTATTAAAATATTATCAATTACGTCACCTACACTTTCTAAGTCAGTTGAAAAAGTCATAAGCCTTAAAAAGTCAACTTCAGAGCCAGGATCCGCCTGTTCCATATAACTTGCTACGAACATATTAATTTCTTTATGCAGTAAGTCCACACGATTATCTTTTTCTAAAATGGCTTCTTTTAAGTCTAAATTTTCTCCTTTAAAGAGGTCGATAGAGTCTCTAATCATACTAAAAACAATATCTGCCATACGTAAGACCTCTCTCTCTGCATGAGCAACGGCAACAGATACAGACTGAAAATCTCCACGCCCTAAATATTTTACAGAAAAATCTTTTTCACTTTTAGACGGTGGAAATAGCTTTTCTATAACTTTCACTCCATACTTTATAAATGGGTAAAATATCATTACAGCGACGACATTAAATATAGTATGTGCATTAGCAATATCTCTTTGCGGTAAATCTGAAATTAAAAAGTCTGAAAATAGTTTGGTGAAATAAAAAAAACCGCACACACTAAAAACTTTAAATAAACAATGAGCCCAAGCCACTTGTCGCCCCATATAGTTACCGCCAGCACTGGCCATTAACGCTGTTGCCGTTGTCCCTATATTAGCACCATATACCCAAAAAATAGCATCATATAAACTAAGCATACCACTAGCAGCCAGGCCCATAGCAAAGCCAATAGTTACAGCACTACTATGTACTATGGCTGTAAAAAATGCTGTGGCTAAAATCGCTACAACGGGATAATTAGCTAAATAATCTAAAAAACTTAAAAATAAATTGGATTCGCGCAGAGCACTAGTTCCATAGGTTATAACTTCTAGCCCCCAAAAAATTAAACCAAAGCCCATAAAGACACTGGCTGAGCTTTTAACTACTCTTTTCTTAGATAAAAAATAAATCATGAAACTAATAGTAAATAGTGGCAAGCCAAACTGAGCCACATTTAAGCTTAACAACTGCACTGTAATAGTAGAACCTATCACTGACCCTAATATAACGCTCATCACTTGTGGGAGAGTAACTACTCCTGCAGAGCCCAAACCTACAAGCATAGATGTGACAGCTCCAGAGCTTTGAATGATAACAGTTATAACAACGCCAATGACAACTCCTAAGTAAGGCTTATCTGAAAGTTTGTTGATTAAAGCCTTAATCTTATTTGCTGCTAATATTTGTAAATTTTTACTGGCAAGGTCCATACCAAAAATAAAAAAGGCTATTCCTGCTAAAGTAAAAATAAATGAACTATGTGCTAACAATTATACCCCTTAATCAAAAGTTTCAAATAATATATTAACTAAGCTTAGTAGAATAATATATGTCTAGATCTTGGCTGCTAGACTATGGTACTGACAATAATAAAAGTATGAAGCCCTGACTGCTAGTTTTACCAATTAACTAGTAGAAGTTCGCAAGTGCGTAGTTATGGCTTAAATTTATTTTCAATAATATTAGTAGCAGTCCAACCTGAGTATTCGTTATCAGATAAATTCAGCAAGTCTATTAAATGCTGATAGTTATATTTACTCATATTTTTTTTATTATTAAAATCTAACCAGGCTTGATAATAGAAACTTAAATAATTTTTTAAAGTTGTACCACTATGAAAAAGAGGCGCTGAAGACTGACTGGCTACTAAGTCCCAGTTTTTATGATCATTAGGCGAGCTTTTAAGCTTGGCTTTATAAATTGGGTTAATAGCCCCATCCAAGCTACTACAAGATAATATAAAAAAACTTTGATATTTTTGCGGTAATTCAATATCAAACATCTCTTTTAAATTACTGCCAAATCCTGCATGCCCCTGATATATTATAAAGTCTGACTCTTGTGACAGTCTTGGAAAATCCGTTGCGTAAAAACTCTCCTCGCCGCCAATATATTCACCTTTGACATCATCATACCTTCCATTTCCTGTAAAAATTAATTTAACTTCAAATATTTGGTTTGTAGATAAATGTTTTGCTTGAAAAATAGATGTCTGCTTTTCAACATTCTTGTCCTTTACTTTCTTGAGGCCCTGCTTCTCACCTTCCTCAAAAATCAAGTTAAAACTACCTAGTAAATCTAAACTTCTATCTCCTCGCCCTCTTACTTGTTTATATTTAAATATATTTTTAACATTTACATAATTAGAAAAACTAAATCCTTCCGAAGGAGTCATGATAACTGCTAGTTTTATCACTTTCTTAGCTGTCGAATACAATTTATCAAACTCTGGATAAAACGCAGAATAACTATAACCATTTTTTTCAACTTTATAAGTGCCATTGGAAAAAACAGGATCAGAACTTAAATCACACTTTGCTATGCTTTCAGTATTAATAGTGGAAAATAGCCCCTTTACTTCTGGCTTATAACCGTCACCAACAAAACAACCAATCTTTTCACCAATTTTGGGTGGTTTTTTAATTAAAGAGACCAGCTTATCCAAGTCTTCACCAAATAAATTTTTATATAGTGTAATTTCATTAGTTAAAACTTTTATATCTCCTGTTGAATTAATATCATCTGGCAATGATTCAACCTCTATATTAGAATAAAAAACCTCGGTTATACTATTATTTTCACCCATGCTAGTATCAAATGGAACAGCAGAGATTGATCGCCTAGCTTTATAAGCCTTATCTCCAATAATCACAGGAAATTTCAATAGATCTAAAAACTCTCCCCCTTCTTCTAAGAAATCAAAAATTAAATGATTAAACAAATCATAGTAGGCTTCATAAAAAATTTTATAAACTACTAGTTTACTAATTTGTTTTGTTTCTGAGAAATAGGTTAATTTACTACTATAACCAAATTGTTCACTCGAATAGTCTTCGTTAATATCATGACTGACATTGTTAATAAAATCACGAGCTAATTCGTTCTCTAAAAAAAAGTTTTCTAATTTTTTAT
>CALJPJ010000309.1 GCA_937980625.1 uncultured Bdellovibrionales bacterium | reverse complement strand
CCAGTTTTTCCTTGCTCTGACTGAATTAAATTATTTTTAGCCATTTTTTGCATAACTCGAGATAATGAATCAAAAGAGGCATCCATATGAACTGCTAAATTCTTAACAGAATAGAGTTCTTTTTGATCTGATTTTTCCATGTGATTAAGTGCTATCAGCGCATATTCAACATTTTTATTTAAACGATTCAACTTATATACTTACCCTCTAATTGATAGCTAGATGACAATCTTGTCCAAAGGTAATTTTAAAGCAACATAAATAAGTAAAAAAAATACTTATTTCGCGTTGCGCAGCGTCTAACCTCTATTTATTTTAAAATTTACACTCAATTCAAGCCGAGATATAGGTGAATTACTTTATGAGAAACCCATATTTTAGACTTTTATTTATTACTGCTAACGTTGTCTTATGGTCAGCTTTAGTTATCTTTTTTATTAGGTTTGTCGGCAATCAACAGACTTATACACAATACAAACACAAAATCTTAAATGAAAATTATTTATATATTTATAATTCTAGCGATGCTGGAGAACCAACAAAAAGCATTAATATCATTAATAAAAATAAAAACTGGATCCCTGCAATTGATATTGAGTTTCGAGGTGACTACTGGCATGTTATTCAAGTATTAAGCAAGAAGCCTTATAATTCAGCATCTTTTGGCTCACTTGAAACTTATCTAAAAAACAACAAGTCTGACACTCTTTTAATAAATATAAAAAATAAACAGCTTTTTAAGTTTGCTGAGCTTGAAAGCCTGTTCCAAAAATACCCAGACTTAAGTATAATTATGACATCTGAGACAAATGCAATACTCAGAGAAGTCAGGAATAAAAAACCAAAGTGGGTATTTATGTCCAGCCACTCATTAATTTCAAGACTACAACTTATGGGAGCTATTTTTTTAGAAACAGCCACTCAAATTGATTCCGATATTATTCTTGTTAACTCTGAGAACGAGTTTAGTGACCGAATAATTAGTGAAATTAAAAAAAGAAAAAAGCATTTTGGCATTTCTCTCAAGCCTAATTCAGGCTCTATCAAATATAATCAGTTTAATGTTTTTATATCCTCAGATTTAAACCAACTTCTTTCTGTTGCTAAAGTACTAGATCAAAGCCCAACCCAATGACAGTAGCACAAGTGCAACTGCTGTACATTTTATGTGAAACCCTTGACTGGAGGACGCTTTCAGCCGCTAGTCGTCTCCCGAAACACATTATTTCATCGTGCACTTCAAAATACGCCGAGCACGACGCTTGAGTTACCAGCAAAGGGTTTCACAGAAGTTCAACATAAATTACACTATAATCGCCAGCTGCAAGTTTACTAAAATTTAACAAAAACAGGCTTTAATATCTTCGATATATAGGTACAATATCACTTTATTTAACATGAGGTTTAATTAATGCTAATTCCAATATTATTAAGTTTACCAAGTTTATTTGCACAAACATCAGCAGTTGAAAATGCCAACAAAGAGGCTATGAACATTAGCTCTATGGACGCTATTGCTCAAGCAAGCCCTGTTGTTCAACTCACACTTTTTATTTTAATTGCCTTATCAGTAGTTTGCTGGGCAATTACATTTTATAAATACAAAAGCTACAAACTCATTGAAACAAGTAACGAACCATTCATGGATTTATTTTGGAAAGCAAAATCTTTAGATGATATTTTTGCCGATGTAAGTGAATACCCAGATAGTACTTTTGCCAAAGTTTTTAAAACTGCCTACCTAGAACTTCGAAAAATGGCAGACTCCACATTAGCCGAAAAAGAAGGCAGCTCAACCTCTCCGCTTTTAAGTGGCATTGATAATCTTGAACGAGCCATACAAAAAGAAACAGATAAACAAATCTCAGCGATGGAGCGACGTTTAAACATACTAGCAACAACTGGAAGTACAGGCCCATTCATTGGTTTATTTGGAACTGTATGGGGCATAATGGGTGCGTTCCAAAAAATTGGCGCTACTGGGATGGCCAGCCTTGCAGTTGTCGCCCCTGGTATTTCTGAGGCCTTAATCGCCACAGCCATTGGTCTAGCAGCTGCGATTCCTGCTACAGTTTGTTATAACTACTTCCTAACAAAAATTAAGTCTCATGAAGTTGAGCTATCTAATTTCTCAGTTGATTTTTTAAATATTGCTAAACGAAACTTCTTTAAAGGAGAGTAGCTTCATGGGAGCATCTAATAATTCTAAATCTAGAGTTGTTCTAAGTGAAATAAATGTTACCCCTCTTGTAGATGTAATGCTTGTTTTACTAATTATTTTTATGGTCACTGCTCCCATGATGAAGCAAGGAATTGAAGTTGAACTACCACAAACTGTTAATACGGGTATGAGCACCCCAGATAAGCCATATATATTAGTCATTAAAAAAAATAGAAAGATTTATGCCGGTGACGAACAGATACAAATGGGGAAACTTGGTGATAAATTAAAATATACTTTTAAAACACGAAAAAACAAACAACTTTATATACAAGCAGATAAATCAGTAAACTATGGACTTGTTGCTGAAACTATGGCCGAAGTTAGAGCTGCCGGCATTTTCAGTATTGGACTTGTCACCTTACCAAAAGTAAAATAGTGGATAAATCAATTAAGCAGAAAGATCATTTAAAAAAATACTTATGGATTTCGGCCATTGCCCATTTTCTATTTTTTCTTATTTTTTCTGGAGGATTAAATTTTTTTGCTGAGGATGAAATAATTATTCCACCTTCGATACAAGTTGATTTGGTTGCTCCACCGACTGATCTCCCCCAAAAACCTAGCCTACCTAAACCTGCACCGACTACCGCCCCCGAACCAGAGCCCATTGAACCAACTAAAGAGCTCCCTGAAAAAGAAAATCCTAAACCCAAAGAGCCAGAAGGCCCAAAAGTAGACTTAGAAGCCAAGAAAAAAGCAGAGGAGAGAAAGAATCAAAAAAAACTTGAAGCAGAAAAGAAAAAAAAGATTGAGAAAAAAAGAAAGCAAGAGGCGTTGAAAAAAAAACAGGAACAAGATAGAGCAAAAGCGCAACAGAACGCTATTAATAAGTTAAAACAAAAAGAAGCTCTTAGCAAACTACTTAAAAAAGACGATACACCTAAAGCTAATACTGGAGAGCGCTTAAACCCAGGAAATAGCTTTAGTGGAATGGACGCAATTCAATTTAATAAGTACTACGGCGACTTAAAGGAACACCTCTTTAATAACTGGAGCTTACCGCAGTGGTTATCAGAACTTGACCTAAAAGCCCAAGCTCTCGTTGTGATTGATCGAGATGGGTATGTGATTAAAAAAACTATTCTTAAGTCTTCAGGCAACACCAACTTTGATAATACTATCTTAGGGGCAATAGATAAAGCTTCACCCTTTCCCGTTGCTCCTGAAC
This sequence comes from uncultured Bdellovibrionales bacterium, assembly GCA_937980625.1. GTDB lineage: Bacteria > Bdellovibrionota > Bdellovibrionia > Bdellovibrionales > UBA1609 > JAHDIR01. The sequence goes on along the minus strand of CALJPJ010000309.1, from coordinate 11,643 downwards.
GTTTAAAAATGAAAGTTGAAAATAAAGAGATTGTTTTTGGCTTTCCACAAAATTAAACCTTTAAATATTTTTTAATTACCCCTAGTAAAGGCTGAAACAAAATGAATGATTATGTTGTTATTATCCCCACTTATAATGAAATTGACAATATCCAAAAAATAATACCCGCAGTTTTAGATATTAACACTAATGTTGATATTTTAATTGTGGATGATAACTCTCCAGATGGAACAGGCGCATATGTTGACAGTCATTACTCAAGTAATCCGAGAGTTCGTATCTTACATCGTAAAGAAAAAAATGGACTTGGAAGGGCCTATATAGCTGGTATGAAGGCTGCAATTAAAAAAAACTATAAATTTATTGTTCAAATGGATGCTGATTTTTCTCATCGACCGGTAGACTTAGTCAAACTTATTTCTCAGTCTCCCAACTATGACCTTGTGATTGGATCACGCTGGGTGCCTGGAGGAAAAGTAGTTAACTGGAGTTTTATGAGAAAATTCATCAGTAAGTTCGGTAGTTTTTATGCAAGTACAATATTAAGAAAACCTATAAAGGATTGGACTGGCGGCTTTAACCTATGGCGTGTGAATAAGTTAAAAACCCTTGGGTTAGATAATATCACCTCTAGCGGCTATAGCTTTCAAATTGAAATGAAAAATAAAGCCATTAAACAAGGCTTTAAATACTATGAACAAGCTATTGAGTTTATCGACAGAGATTTTGGTGAAAGTAAAATGTCAAAAAAAATAATCTTAGAAGCACTTTATAGAGTTTGGACTTTTAGATGAGAATTTAGCTAGATGAATTGTCAACTCCCCTAATTACTTGTTACATTATAACTCTGAACTTTATTAATAAGAACAGAAGGTGAATTATGACAAAATTAATTTCAATTATAATTTTATTTTTTTCTACTTCATTATTTGCCACAAAGCGGGCTTATATTGACGTTGGAAAAGCTAAAGTCAAAAAAAGCCTACTTGCCTTTCCCGCCCTACAATATTACGGCTCTGCCCGCGAAAAAGAATCTGTAAAACTTGGACAAAACTTATTTTCTACTGTTAAAAATGATTTAGACGTGTCTGCAATGTTTAGTTTTATAGACCCAAAAGCATTTTTAGAAGATACTCGAAAAGTTGGGCTACGCCCAGCTCCAGGGTTTCCAAAAGGATTTAAATTTAGCAACTGGACACCACTTGAAACTGAATTTCTAATACGAGCTGGCTATAAAGTTATTAAAGGGCAGATTATTTTTGATACATATGTTTATTACGTTCCACAAGCAAAACTTATTTTTAATCAATCCTACAAAGGAAGTAAAAATAATTTTCATAGAATTGGACATAAATTTGCCAGTGATCTCATTGAAAAGCTCACCGGAAAAAAAGCTATGTTTAATAGCAAGCTGACTTTCACAAGCGATCGTTTTCGTAAAGGTGAAAAAGAAGTTTATATAATGGATTGGGACGGCAAAAATATTCAAAAGATTACCAATCATAGAGGAATTACGCTTTCACCCAACTGGTCACGTGATGGAAGAAAAATTACTTATAGCAGTTATACTTATCATCGACGATTAAAGAAAAACAACATCGACCTTTTTATATATGATTTAATGGGTCGAAAAAGATTTTTAGCTTCTTATAAAACTGGTATTAACTCAGGCGGTGGTTTTTTCCCAGGAGATAAACAAATTGCATTATCTATTTCTTTAAATAGTAACCCAAATATCTATTCCATGAATCTAACTGGCAAAAAAGTTTTAAAACAACTCACTCGCGGCCCTAATAGAGCCATGAACGTTGAGCCTGCAATCTCTCCAGATGGAAGTAAAATTGCTTTTTCATCTGACCGGAGTGGAAGACCAATGATTTATATTATGTCTAAAAATGGTGGTAAAGCCCGCAGGGTTACTTTTGCTGGAAAGTACAATGCTAGCCCAAGCTGGTCTCCAGATGGTAAAAAATTAGCCTTTGCAGGTTATGACAAAGGTCACTTTGATATTTTTACTGTTAACTTAGATGGTACCGGATTAAAAAGGTTAACTAGCGCAAGAAAAAGTAGTGGGCGCTTTGCTAATAATGAAGACCCTAGCTGGTCACCTGATGGGCGATTTATTGTATTCACAAGTAACCGCACTGGTAACAACCAATTATATATGATTAACTCTGATGGCAATAATGAAAGACGCATTACCTATGATCGCCATCAATATTATAAACCTAAGTGGTCTCCTTATATTAATTAATGAATATTAAGACGCTAGATCAATATAATAAAACTGAAATCGAATTTGCGAAGCAAGCATCGCCTGCTCTAACAAAATATTTAAGTTTGCTTAAAACAAATAATAAGCAACTCGTTTTTAATCAACAAATAAAGCTCTTAAGACATAAATACTGGGCTGAATCTGCAATGGCACAGCTGACCTCAAGCCATACTACCCAGGAGATTTGCAAATACTGGAGCAATAAAACTATAGAACTTTTAATTAAAGGATGGGAGCAAATTTCTGGCAATAAAAACCTTGCCCTCTTTGCTCTTGGTAAACTTGGAGCCCTTGAGCTTAACTTAAGCTCTGACATTGATCTTATTATAGTTTCTCTCCAACCTGCCAATAAAACTGATTTAAAATTTTATCGAAATTTTATTGATTTATTTGCTTCACATGATGAGTTTGGCTTTTGTTATCGCATAGACTTTAACCTCAGACCTGGCGGACGGCTAGGACCAACAATTTGTAGTATAAATCAATTTGAAGACTACTACTGGACACAAGGAGCTACTTGGGAGCGAATTGCCCTCAATCGATTGTTACCTGTATGTGGCAACAATGATATCATTCACAATGTAAATAAAATAAGAGACACATTTTGTTATCGAAAGTTTATTGATTATAGCTTAATTAATGACATAAAAAATATTCGTAGTCACATAATCTATAACAACAGTGATTCAGAAAAAATTAACCTCAAACTTCATGCTGGCGGCATACGTGATATCGAACTCTACGTAAATTCTTTACAAGTTATACATGGTGGTAAAATACCACACTTACGAACTACCCAAACAACACTAGCAATTAATAAATTACTTGATACTTCAATTATTAAACAAGATGAAGCTTCTTTTTTAAACCAAACATATTGGAACTATCGGGAAATTGAAAATTTAATTCAAATAGAAAATGATCAACAAACACATATTTTAGATACTGCGAAAAATTTATATAAAACCTATAAATGCAACTTAAGGTTTTCAGAAATAAATAATATTGTATCAAAGCTTATTGGAGAAAAGCCAAAGACTCCCCCCCTTTTACCATTAAAAATAGAAGATCAAATCTTACTATTAACAAAACTTGGTTTTAATAAAGAGGTTTCAAACAAAGTTTGGCCTCAACTTATTCACCTGACTGTATTAGCTAAAGACAATCAAATTGATGAAATATATAGAACACGATTTTTATTTAAGTTTATAAACAATGTTAGCCAGTTTGGCCTTGATAAAAATTTAAGTTTACATTTATTATATGACTTTATTAAATCTATCAGACCTAAAAAAAGTTTTTACCATTTACTCGAACAGGAACCTAATATTACAAAAGAGCTCGCTATTATACTTAGTAGCTCACCTTACTTAGGTAACCTTATTGCTGCCAAACCAGAGATATTAGATAGTTTTTTATTAAAAAAAACTCAAACTTTTTCAAATAACCTTGATACCCTATTACCCCAGCTGCAAGACTTTAAACAATTAAATCAGCTACTTGCCAGTAGCCAACTCTTAGTAAATCAAAATGTTAATAACTTAACAGAGTCTTGTTCTGCTGCTGCAGATAAAATTAGCTTACAATTACTAAATTGCTTAAAAAGTAAATTTCCCAATAACAGTATTGATATCGTGAAACTAGGCAAGTGGGGAGGCAGTGAGCTTGGATTGTTGTCAGACTTAGATTTTATTTTCATAACAGATAATGAGATCTCAGAGGCCGACATCAAAATTTCAAGACGTTTTATAAATATGATAACCAACCGTCAACAAGGTGGAGAAATTTATAATATTGATATGCGTCTACGCCCGCAATCTGGCTCAAGCGCAGTTATTACCACCAAAGAGCAATTTATTAACTATATTTTAAATAGTTCACAAAACTGGGAGCTGCAATCTTATCTAAAAGCCCGACCTCTCATTGGCTCAAACTTTAAAATAAAAATTGTAAATGCTATCAAGCAAAAAAAACTTTCTCATGGATTTCACAACGAGTTATTTAAAATTAAAGAGCAAGTCATTAAGGAAAACTATTTAGAGAAAAAGAAACCTGCTGACTCCATTGATCTCAAGTATTCACCTGGTGGGCTCATCGATATCGAATTCACAACTCAAATTAAAATGCTAATGGATCAAAAATATAATGGAGAAACGAATACCGCTGACTATATTGCAAATCATAAGAATCACTCCCAACTAAAAAGTAATTACTCAAGGCTACGACTCTATGAACAACTGAACCAAATACTGTCACAAAATAATTCAACTCTAATAGACTTCAAGTCTAATAGTTTCAATCGGTTCTCTACTTATTTAAAAGCCTCTAAGGCTGATATTCAACAAACTTTAAAGCAACTGTTACAAAATAATCTGATAATTCTAAGTACTTATGTAAATTGACAGATGAATTAAAAACGTTTAAAAATGATTTTCAAACTAAAGCTTGGAGGCTCATATGCACGCAATTTTTGATATAGAATGTAATAATGAAAATTGGGGACAAATTAAGATTAAGCTTTTTGATCGTCTCGTTCCTAAAACTGTGGAAAATTTTGTTCAGCTAGCTGAGGGAACACATAATAAAAATACTGTGCGTAATGGCGAGCCTTATTATGATGGGCTAACCTTTCATCGTGTCATTGATAATTTTATGATCCAAGGTGGATGCCCAGAAGGCAATGGCATGGGCGGACCAGGGTTTCGCTTTGATGATGAGTTTCACCCAGAACTAAAGCATAGTAAAGCTGGCATTCTTTCAATGGCTAATGCGGGCCCAAATACAAATGGTAGTCAATTTTTCATTACAACAACTGCCACTCCGCACTTAGATTTTGATCACCCAATGAACCAAGCCAGAAAAGGTGGCCATGCTGTTTTTGGTGAAGTTGTTGAAGGCATGGATATACTCGATAAAATTTCAATTGCAGATACTGACGGACAAGATCGTCCAACAGAAGCTATAATTATGAAAAAAGTAACCATCCAAAGATAATAATATTTTTACACTTAAATATAAATGCTATACTATAAGCCACTAATAACAAAGGTGGCTTTTTTATGCACGTATTCGTAACTGGCGCTACAGGCTTCGTTGGCTCATGGCTTGTAAAAAAACTCTTGGAACAAGGGCATAATGTTGATGTTTTGGTGCGAAAACCTTCAGCTTTAACATTAAAACATCCAAACCTTAATGTTTTTAAGGGTGACATTACTAAGTCTTCTACTGTGGAACAAATGAAAGAAAATACAGATGTTGTTTACCACTTAGCTGGGTTTATAGCCTATCGTAAAAAAGATCGCCCAATGATGGACAAAGTGAATGTCGAAGGAACTAAAATAGTCGTTGATACTTGTATCAAAAAAAATATTGGTAAATTGATCCATATGAGTTCTACTTGCGCCGTAGGTGTCAGTTTTGATGGTAAAAATCCGCTGACCGAAAAGTCTAAATTCAACATAAAAAATTTAAATTTTGGTTATTTTGAAACTAAAAGACTGGCTGAAGAGTATGTCTTAAAAAAGTGTAATGAAGGTTTAATTAATGCTACAGTTTTAAACCCTAGCACTATTTACGGAGCTGGTGACGCCGAAAAAGGGAGTCGAGGAATACAATTAAAAGTCGCCAAAGGTAAATTTCCCTTTTACCCCCCTGGTGGAGTCAATATTATTGGAATTGATGAGGTCGTAGATTGCTTAATAAAATCTGTTAAACTAGGAAAAAATGGCGAACGCTACATATTATCAGGTGAAAATATAACAATAAAATCACTTTTTGAATCTATAGCTGAGGCAGCTGGTAAAAAAAAGCCGTCTATTAAATTACCAAAACTACTCTTATCCATATTTGGCAGCATTGGTGATATCGTAACTCATTTTGGAGGGAGATTTCCAATTTCAGGTGAAAATGCTAAGATCTCTTCACTATATCATTGGTTTGATTCATCAAAAGCACAAAAAGAATTTAACTTTACCCCTAAACCAGCTAAGGTTTATATTAAAAATAGCATTGACTGGGTCCTTGCAAATAAAATATGAAAAAATTTACTTTATACATTATATTGCCGGCTTTGATATTGTTTACTTATTTTTCAACTAAAGCATTTTATAATATTCAAAAAACAGATATTTCTGTTTTAAAAAAGTGTCACACAACTAAAATGAATAAAGTCTTATTATGTCCCGGTGGCGCTAAATATACCCGCACTAATCAAATATCAAAACACTTTATGAATTTAATAGTCATCTCTGAAGATGCTGCCTTTTTTTCCCATAAAGGTTTTGACTGGCATGAAATTAAAGAAAGTTTTAAAATTAATATAAAAGCTCTATCCTATCTTCGAGGTGGCTCAACAATCACTCAACAATTAGTAAAAAATGTTTTTTTATCACCTGAAAAATCGATTCAAAGAAAATTTATTGAGGCCATGTTAGCTTCTAAAATTGAAAAAGAGTATTCTAAAAATGTAATTTTAGAACGCTATGTGAATGTTATTGCCTTTGGTAAAAATACCTTTGGCATCAAGCAAGCTGCACGTCATTATTTCAAGAAGTCACCAGCAGAATTAAATGTTCTAGAAAGTGCATTTTTAGTTTATCTGGTGCCTAGCCCTAACAAATACTCAAAGATCTTTTACGATAAAAAATTAACTAGTTACTCTCGCAAAAGAATAAAGCGACTCATAAAAAAATTATTGCTCTTTAACAAAATTTCTCAACAAGACCATGATATTGCCATCAGTAAAATTGATGAATTTCCATGGGCCAACACAAACTTACATATACTGCCAACTCAAAATATAAACAGTGATGACAGTGGCCCCCGTATTGAAGACCTCCCAGATCAAGATGAAGAAAAAATTCAAGAGGAAATCTCAGAAGAAATTCGCAAAGAGCTAAACGATGAAAATACTTTTCTTGAAGACAGCCAAACTGACACTTCTGAAGACTCAACCAATGCCGATTCTGTTAATTAATTCCCTAAATTCTAATTTTGTTTAAATTTAAGAAAAAATACAGATGAAGTGGTTATACGCATTGTAACAAAAGCTTGTTCTTCTCTATTTTCATTGTCTTTATGTACTTAGTTGATAAAGTGTAATAGCTTTCAAAGGAACATTAATATGAACGATTTATTTCAACAGTACCCAGCCTATTTTATTATGGCCACAGTGGGCACAGCTTTATATGTTGCTAAAATGATTTTATTTTTAATTTCCGGAGACAGTGATGGAGATTTTGATGCGACTGAGTCTGATGTCACTGATATTGGTGGAGAAACTTTTTCATTAATTTCTATACAATCCATTTTAGCTTTTTTTATGGGCATGGGCTGGATGGGCCTAGCTGGACAACACGAATTTTTGTGGACAACTAGCAAAACTATACTGATTGCCGGACTGTTTGGTTTTTCCATGATGTTATTAAGTTCATTTTTAACATTCAAAATTAAAGGTTTAAACCACACGCCTAAACTTGACTTCCAAAAAGCAATTGGAAAAAAAGGGCGAGCTTATACTAATGTGCCACCAAAAGGTGAAGGTGTTGGGCAAATTGAAGTTACATTTTCTGACAAACAACAAATCTTACAAGCTGTCAGTAATGAGCTTCTCATTAAATCGTTTACACCTATTGAGGTTATTGACATTGATGATTCTGGCAACGCCGTTGTTAAACCCGTTTAAAAATTTAAGGTAGGAGATTCCTTTATAATGTTTGGTTCTATTTCAATATTAGTCATATTCGTTCCTGTTATAATAATTTTATTTGCAGCTATATTTTTATCTAAACAATATAAGCGCTGTCCTTCGAACAAAATACTTGTTGTGTTTGGTAAAGTTTCAGGTGAAAAAGCCGCTCGCTGTATTCATGGTGGTGGTGCTTTTATTGTTCCTCTACTACAAGATTATACTTATTTATCACTTGAACCCATTACTATTGAGATTGACCTGAAAGGGGCTTTATCTAAAAAAAATATCCGAGTAAATGTGCCATCAACTTTTACTGTAGGTATTTCCACAAAGCCTAATATTATGACTAACGCAGCAGAGCGCTTACTCGGCTTGTCTATTGCAGATATTAGTGGACAGGCTCAAGACATAATTTTAGGTCAAATGCGTTTAGTGATAGCTACCTTAGCTATTGAAGAAATTAACCAAGACAGAGAGAAATTTCTAGACCTAGTTAACACAAACGTAAACCTTGAATTAAATAAAATTGGTCTTGATGTTATTAACGTTAACATAAGAGATATTACCGATGAATCTGGGTATATTGAAGCAATTGGTAAAAAAGCTGCCGCTGAAGCTATTAATATCGCCAGGGTTGAAGTGGCTCAACAAGAAAAAGATGGGGCCATCGGTGAAGCCACAGCTTTTAGAGAAAAAGAAGTTTTAGTTGCTCAACAAACTGCAGAATCCGTTATGGGTCAAAAACAAGCCGAAAAAGATGAGCGTATTAAAGTTGCTGAGTATGAAGCTGAAGGCTTGAGTGGTGAGGCACACGCCAAACGATTACAGGAAGTGGCTATTGCTAAAGCCAAAGCGGAAACTGAGCAAGGGCGAAAAGAAGCTGAAAGAGAGCAAAGGGTTTTTATTGCCGTCCAAGAAGCAATGTCTGTTGAAGGTGAGAACACATCTCAAGCCAATATTGCTGCTTACAATGCAACACTAAAAGAAAAGCAAGCTGACGCAAAAAGAAAGGGTGAGGTTGCATTTGCTAATGCATCCAGAGATGTTTTGTCTGCTCAAAGAGCTGAAGAGGTTGCCCGCCTAGAAAAAGAAGAGGTTGTAAAAGAAGAAATTAATAAAAAGAAAATAGAGATAGAAGCCGAAGCACAAGCCGAACAAGTTAGACGAGTTGCAAAAGGTGAAGCTGATGCCATTTTACTTAAGTATGAAGCCGAAGCTGAAGGTATTAAAAAGGTTCTCGAATCAAAGGCTGAAGGTTATAGACAGCTTATTCAACATGTGGGTGAAGATAAACACCTAGCACCTACTTTATTGTTAGTAGAAAAATTACCTGAACTTGTAGCTGAACAAGTAAAGGCAATACAGAATTTAAAAATAGACAAAATTACTGTTTGGGATAGCGGTAATGGTTCAAGTGAAGATGGTACAAGTACTTCAAATTTCCTTAAAGGGTTTATAGGCTCACTACCACCGATACATGACCTCGCAAAACAAGCTGGTGTAGACTTACCAAAATATTTGGGCGAGTTAAAAGATAACAAAAATGAACATAAGGAAAAAAACTCCCCTTCATAAGAAACACAAACTAACGACCTTAGAAAACTAATGTTTACCCATGACCACCCATTAAAAATGGCTGGTCAGAAGTATCTTCTTGAGTAAAGTGCTGAAAACGCCCAAAATACTCATCTACTTTAGAGAAAACTTCTGACTTATCTTTTAATCGAAAAATACTTTTTCTAAAGTTCGATGACTGAGGATAACCCGCAGAGTACCATGCTGCTAACTTTTTATATTGAAGCGAAGTGATATAGTCATCAAAGTGCTCTTGCAAAAAGTACCTTAAATCTTTAAACATTTCAGGAAAATTTTTATTAACCTTCATGCCTTGAGCCTCAGCAAATATCCATGGGTTTTTAAGACAACCTCTAGCAATCATAACGCCGGCACAAGCCGTGCTATTTAATCTTTCATTGGCTATTTTAGCAGAGGTAATATCTCCGTTGCCAATAATTGGTAACTTCGAAGCATTGGCAACCTCATTGATAAAATCCCAATCGGCCAAGCCTTTATAGGCTTTTTGTCTAGTGCGACCATGAATAGCCACCCATGTTATACCTTCATCGTAAGCGACCTGAGCTACATCAATTGCGTTTCTGTTTTCTTCGTCCCAACCAGTTCTAATTTTAATAGTCACGGGAATGCCGGCCCCCGCCTTCACAGCTCTTAATACTTTTCTGAGTTGAACTAAATCCTTTAAAACAGCTGAACCACCACCCTTTTTTACGACTTTAGGCACTGGACAACCGAAATTTAAATCAACGAAATCAGCTCCCATATCTGTGACGTACTTTGCTGCATAAGTAAAATGCTCGAGCTCATAGCCAAAAATTTGCACTCCCACAGGAGTCTGGTCATCAGTAAAAGACATTAGCTTTTTAGTTTTTTCACTATTATAAATTAAACCCGTTGCCGAAACTAACTCAGTGGTTACAATGCCACAGCCCATTTTTTTCATAAAAGACCTAAAGGCACAGTCAGTAATACCAGCCATTGGCCCCAAAAAGTATGGGTTTAATTTCATGTAATTGAGTAAATCTTCTTCTTTCACAAGCATAGTCATAATTGATATTTGCTCGTGTTGGAACAAAAAATTAGTTTCGAGGTTACTTTTTTTATAACTAATTAATTTTTCTAACTTTATTGTAATTTCTATAGGGCCCTAGCTCTTATTACTAATTGCTTTTTACTACTCAATCAATTTTTAATTATTTTACTACCTATATATAATAAATTACATTATCTATACTTTTTAGCATATTTTATGGAGTAATTATGAATAAACTACCACCAGGTTTTATTTTTGGTCAGCAACTAGAAACTTTATATGATACAGCACAAATCAATAAGTTTGCTTTGCCTGCTGTAAATGTTGTGGGAACAAACTCAATTAATGCCACTTTAGAAACCGCTGCAAAAATAAACTCCCCAGTGATTATCCAATTTAGTCATGGTGGTGCTCAATTTTTTGCTGGAAAAAGTGTTAATAATGACGACCATAGCGCTTCTATTTTAGGAGCATGTTCTGGCGCAATGCATATTCACACAATGGCTGAAAAATATGGTGTGAGTGCTATTATTCACACTGACCATGCTGCGAAAAAGCTATTGCCTTGGATTGATGGTATGTTGGATGCTGGTGAGAAGTTTTATAAAAAAAATAATAAACCTCTTTTTAGCTCACATATGTTAGACCTTTCTGGCGAAAGTTTAGAAGATAATATCTCAACTTGCGTTGAATACTTTAAACGTATGAATAAAATAAATATGGGTATTGAAATTGAGCTCGGTGTAACTGGTGGAGAGGAAGACGGCGTTGATAACACTGATATTGATAACTCAAAACTTTATACTCAACCAGAGGATGTTGCTTTAGCCTACGAGGCCTTATCTAAGGTAGGAACAAATTTTACCATTGCAGCTAGCTTTGGTAATGTGCACGGTATTTACAAACCTGGGAACGTAAAACTAATACCAAGCATACTAAATAACTCACAAAAGTTTATTGAAGAAAAATTTAATTTACCAAGCAACCCTGTGCGCTTTGTATTTCATGGAGGGTCTGGCTCTTCACCTGCTGAAATTCGTGAAGCCATTGATTACGGTGTTATTAAAATGA
>CALJPJ010000308.1 GCA_937980625.1 uncultured Bdellovibrionales bacterium | reverse complement strand
CAAAGGAGTTGGTATGAAAGAAGCTCAACTCGAGAGTGAGAGAAAAAACCAATGACACAATTGCTAGAAATAAAAAAAGCTGCATCCTCTGTTACTAAGAGTTCGATACAATGGAATTTGAACAGCCATTCTATCAACTATGGAGGTGCAGCTATGGCAAAGTATAACATTGGTGTCGATTATCACAAGAAATTTTCTTATCTTGTGGTCAAAGATAAAGAGGGTGGAGTATTACGCTCTGGACAAATACAAAATAGTAAGCAAAGCGTCGAAAATTTCTTGCGACCTTTTAAAAATGATTCGTCGGCAGTACTAGAATCGTGTCGCAACTGGTGTGTTATGCATGACTGGTTAGAGGATGTTGTTGATGAGGTTGTATTAGCAAACCCTTACAAGGTAAAAGCTATTGCTGAAGCTAAAATTAAAACTGACAAGATTGATGCTACAGTTTTAGCCGACTTACTGCGTGCTAATTTAGTTCCGGGTTGCTATATCGCTAGCCGCGAAGTTCGTGATATGCGTGGTTTACTTAGGGAAAGAATATTTTTTGTAAGGTTAAGAACTATGGTCAAAAATAGAATTACTACTATATTTGATCGCTACCCTGAGCAAATACGATTGCAAAAATCTAGATCTGATTTATTTGGCAAAGCTGGGCGTCTAAATTTAAAAAATATTAAACTTAGAGATCCTGACCGAGCATTAATTGATCGAGAGTTAGATTTTATTGATTTTATAAATGTATTTATTAAAGAAATTGAAGAAGTTATTGCACTAAATTACGAAGAAAATCAGAACGCCAAATATTTGAAAAGTATTCCAGGCATCGGACAATTTTTTGCTATGCTAATTGAGTCTGAGATTGGTGATATTCACAGGTTTAGAAGTCCGAAAAAGTTAGCCGCTTATGTTGGTTTAGTTCCATCAACTTACTCATCTGGAGGGCGTACAGTTAACGGCAGAATAATTAAGCGTGGCAATAAGCTCTTGCGTTGGGCCTTAATTGAGGCTGTTTTGCCAGCTATACGAAGCAATGAAGAGCTGCGTTCCGACTATGATCATTTACGCAAAAGAATGAACTGGAACAAAGCCAAAGTAGTTATCGCAAGAAAATTATTAACAATAGTATTTAAATGTTTAAAAGAACAACGAAACTTTAGAAAGCTCAATAAATTAGAGCTGGATAAAAAACAATTATCGAGGGCCTCTTGAGGCTCTCAATCTTTAACTGCCCTCATTTTGTCCTAGTGGAGGTCCTATAAGGACTTCGCACTCTCAAGGAGTTTAGGGAGTTAGAGATCTAACAACAAAATGTGATTTACTTTGTGTAAAGTCACGAATTGGAGAATGGTCTAAAAAAGGCTTGAGCTAGGATAGCTCTTGAATGGATAACTGCGCCGTCCATAAACAAGTGGTGCTCAAAACAAAATTAATAACAGAAGGGTGCAAGTTTGTGCTTGTAATCTTTCATTGGAGACAAAATGAACCAAACAACACTTACAGCAATGAATTCAATAAAACTAACCCACCCAAAAACTGGTGAAGAGAAAATTCTGCAAGCCAGTGGCTTTGATGTACTAGGCTTCTTTTTTCCATTTCTGAGACTACTTATTGGCGGCAGAATCTTACTAGCTATTGCTTTTATTCCCACTGTGATGCTGTACCCGATATGGTCTTGGTATATTGGTTTTAACTTCAACAGAATGCAAGTTACGAATCATCTAAAAAAAGGCTGGCAACCAGCTTCAGATGTAGTCGTAGATAAAAAAACAGCAGCTATTGCAGCCTAATTTAAATATCTCATAACCATAAAATTACAGGTTACTTATTTGTTTTTATCTTAAAACGAAACATATTTATTTTACTGATTTAAACAACTATTATTTTTAAAGTTTCTATACTTTAAGCCCGATATAAATGCTAAACTAAATTTATTTTGTTCAGGAGCTACTTATGTCTTATTGTATTGAATGCAACCACAACTTACCAGTAACCAAGCAAATAGATATTCGAACTAGAGAGCGCAAAGAGAACCTTGAACACGATAGCTATGGCAATGTTACTAAGTATAGAATAATACAAGAAGAGTATGTTCATCGAGAATTCTACACATGTAATCATTGCTCTAGTGAAATACATTACCCACAAGCAACTACAAAAAAAGAGTATCTTTCATTATTAAAAGGTGAACTTGAATCAAATGCTATTTTGGCTACCCATGGCGCCTTAATTCTTTTTGCTGCCAGCACGTACGGTTTATTAATATGGAAAGCCATGTCAGGTTTTCCAGCTCTGCTATTATGGGTAATTGGGGTACTTACTCCATCTGCTATTTTAGCATTTTCATTCCAAAAGTTATCTAAAAAATGGAAGTACGCCGTATACAGCATACCACAGGGAGTAAAACCGTTTTTCTTATTTTCTATTTTTGGCTGGATTGCAGTTTTTTTATTGAGTATTCCATTCGCATATTTTGGTTCAACGGTGCATTCAATCTCAATCGTAATACTGGGACTATCTGGAATTGCGCTTTCTTCTTATATTGCCTACACTAAAGTAAAAGAACGTTATCAGTTATACTTACTAATTGATGATGAGCTCGATTATATTTTTGAGGAAGCTCAACAAAAGTATGAACAGTATCAACAGCAAAGAGCTCAACAAGAACAATCTAGACAAACTAGCAATGCCCAACAAACTACAACTTACAATGATTACATTAAAACTTCTTTAAATGTCTTTGGGTTAGACATAAATTCCAGCTATGAGGATTTCAAAAAAGCTTACAAACAATTCATGAAAGATAATCACCCAGACCGAGTGTCTCAAATTAAGGGAGCCACTCAGGCCCATGTTGAAGAAGCCACAGATAGATGTAAGTTAGCTAACTCACTCAAAAGTGATCTAGAGACACATTTTAACTCATCATCAAAAAACAAAGAGGCTTCACATAACAGGCAAAAAAGTGCAGCATAATAATGGGTTAAAAACTCATTAGCCATACCATCTATATTAGCCTAGTTTAGACTTTGGGAGCTTTAATTTAATTAATGCTCCCTGCTCACTATTTGAGTATGAGACTGTCCCCCCCATGCGCTTGACTAAGTTACCAACCATATATAACCCCAGACCACTTTCTCTATTAGCTGGAGTATAGCGCCCGTCTTGCAAGCCCTTAAGCACATCTTTAGTAAAGCCGCCACCATTATCACTGAAAATTAATTCTCCAGCCTTTTCTTTAATTTCTATGACAGGACTTTGTTTTTTTGATGAATTAAAGCTATTTTGTGAATTTAACATCAAGGTAATAAAAATTGACTCCAATTGCGTTTTGTCGCAGTAATAATTATAATCATTTACCAGATGGACTTTTATACCCTTTCGCGATAATGCAAGTAGTGCCTCACACTTCTGTATAACCTTGCTCAACTGAACATACTCTTTTTTTTCATAAGCAACATGAGCAATATAGTTAAGCTCTTTGAGAATACTCTCACTCCGCTCAAATTTTTCATAAATAGATTTTAAACTATTGGTTAATTTTTGATCGCCCTTTTCATTGCTTTCATTTTTTAAAATTTCTAGATCAAATAAAGGTGAAGACATCATACCTTTAACATTATGAGATATAGCTGTAGACACTTCACCAATTATAGAGAACTTTTCCACGGACTCTTCATAAAACAGTCGCCCCTTTGTTAGAGTTGCATTTAATATTAAACCTAAAATAGCTGTTATTATTACTGCCACTATAATATCAGACTTCTGCACTTGCGACATCAAAGCTTGATAGCTCTCAAAACTATATATAAAGGCCACCAAATATGAAACTAACCCAATAACCAAGCCAATAAAGTAGTTTTTTTGTTTTATAGGAAATAATAGCGGAAAAAAACATGTAGTTTGAATAAAATTAATAAAATATAAAGGACGATAAATTTGCGAAAATGATCCGTAAAAATAGCCCAACAAAAATATAAATAATATCAAGACCTCCCATTTTTTTTTCAAGAATAAAACACCAAAGAAGGTAACTAGGATAGCAAAGACAGCCTTTCCTCCAAAGTAAATAAATCTATCTTCTATTGCAATATGTGGATATTCTGAAATAGAGACCAAGAGGACTATTAACGGATAAACATAAGCAATAAGTTTTATTCTTTTATCATAATCATAATTCATCTGTTAGCCTGACTCCATTTCCACGCTTTGACAAAATCTTCAAAGGAGTTTTAGCCAATTTTTTTTTAAGGTTTGTTAAGTGAGTATCTAATGCATTTCGGCTCAAAGAAATATCTTTTCCCCAGACATATCCTTGAATAGCTTCTTTACCAGTCCATAGATTGTAATTTTCTAACAAAAATGCAAACAACTTTAGCTCAGTGGACGTAACACTTATATTTAACTCGCCCACTAATAAAAAATTATCTATAGAATTAATTTTTATTTTTTGAGACTTTATTTTTTTACCACCAGCTCTTATTTGAAATTCATTTTTAGAGTCCTTAATACACTCAATTAAAGAGTCAAATCTTAATGGCTTTTCTAAAAACCTAAAGACACCTTTATTTAACGCTTGGATTGCCAACTCTTTTGTTCCAAAGGCTGTCATCATAATGACAATTGGCTTTGGCTCTAATCGCTCAATATAGTCTAATACTAAGGTACCTTTATCTAAGCCTATATTGTAATCACAAAGTATGACCTCCACAGAGCCATCTAGAAGGCTTTGCTTAGCACACTTCACCGAAGTTGAAACCCTAACTTCAAATTGCGATTGCAAACCCCTTTCTAAACTTATGCCCAACTCGATATCATCATCAATAATTAAAATAGCCATAAATCATAATAGTAAATAAAATTAATGTATGCATTTCATTAGCTGGACTTTTGTAGTGTCTTGAGCAAAAATTGAACATGTTATTAACTTTGAAAAGTACGTGAAAAAAAATAACACTCAAAGTCCCTAAGTTTATATCTAGGAGAGATATAGTCTCTAAAAAAATTACAGATTAATGCCTTTTAATATTTATTTGCACTGAATCTGTAATTTCTTTACATAAATATAATCTATATTGATCTTGTAACAACTTAATATTTAGTTATCATTTAGCTCAATATAATTAATTGAATTCACTTTAAATTTAGAAATGGTCTGAACTTCACCATTAGGAAAAGTTATTTTAAGAAATTTAGCCTTACTTTCTTGACCTAATCCAAAAGTTATATCAGGTGAATTATCAACTAAAAGTCCTTGGCCAGCCAAAACTTCTTTTGTGTAAATTCTTTTATTGTCTAGGATTAGCTCTAATTTAGTCCCAAGATATTTAACTTTGTCTGGAAACCTAAAAGTTATAAAATTATTACTACTGTTGTTAAGAAAGGCCCTAAGTGGTCCATTAATATTTAACCATAAAATATCTTGCTTACCATCTCCGTTAAAATCAACAATTAAAGGTGATACTCCGAAAAGGGGGTTATTAAGTTTCCATTTTTTATCACTTTTAAATACTGACTTACCCTTTATTTTTACTTGCTCATAAACAGTTCTCCCTGAAGTTCTGAGCTTTTTTACTATAGATGGAAATTTTATATAATTTCTTGCAATAAGAAAATCTAAGTTACCACTATTATTTAAATCTTCAAAAATAGCACCCCATGCAAAGCCATTTCCATCAAGACGATAGTCTTTAATTGCATTTGTAAATTTAAAATCACCTTCATTTTTTAGAAGAAGCCACTCTTGGTCATGCTTTTGGTCATTTCTTAGATCTGAGGCAGCCCGAATAGCAAATGTCGGTATAGTGTTACCAGCATTAGAAAATAATAAATCTTGATCACCGTCATTATCAATATCACCAACAGCTATCCCCATCCAAAAACCAAGCGGTGACTTATATTCAATCGAAGAAAATGTAGAGTCTTTATTATTTTTAAAAATTTCTACTCGGCCAGTATTTTGAGATACAATAAGGTCTTGATATCCATCATTATTCAAGTCAACAAAGGTTGAAAAAAATGTATTTTGCTCACCAGCAGTACCAGAGTTGGACGTAACATCAACAAAACTTAAGTTACCCTTGTTTAAAAGCATATAATTCGCTTTTGCATGATCTCGCCTATTGAAAACAGGGCTCTCAAAAAATGGAGCAGCAATAAAAACACTGACATAAAGATCAGGGTCGCCGTCTTGATCGATGTCTGCAACAGATATACTTACCGGAGTTTCATCTTCAGCAAAATTAATCGGCAAGACCTTTTCATCAAAAGTACCATTACCATTATTTAAATATAAATAAGCCCCATCATTTCTTGCAATTAACAAGTCGGTAAAACCATCGTTATTCATATCAATAGCTGTAGCACCATAGGTTGCTTCTCGGCTTGAAATTCCAGTATTAGCTATTATATTTTGAAATTTATTATTATTGTAACTAATTAAAAAGTCCTCTTGATTTGCGCCTCCACCAAAAAAAATCTCATAGGCCCCATCATTATTGTAATCAATAACAGCTGCGCCAACTAGGGGGTGAGAGACCTTGTTACTAAACTGATGACTGGCATTGGTTTGAATTTCAGTAAATACCTCTTTATTACTGTTATCAACATGCTTGGGTAAGTGCTCAAATGGAAAGCCCACATTAATGTTACTTTGGAAAGAAAAACCAGGGATACTAAATAATAAAAAAATAAATAAAATTGTAGTTTTCATGTTTATATAAATCCTTTTTTAAAAAATTAATACTTGGCTTGTAGCAAGGAAATACCTGATTCACCATTTAATTTAAATTAAACTTAGTTTAAGCAAAGCTAAAGACCCTTCATGCTCTACATTCTCTTACAAAGCAAAAATCTATAAAAATGTAGAAGGTTTAATTGGAACGCAGTCAATACAGATGTGAGAACTTGTGTTTGTGACCTTAAGCATAGTCATATTGTTGTAATGCACCCACGTTATTTAATTTACAAAGAGTTATTATTGGAGTTTAGCAAGATAAGCCAATTATTACTAATTGAGACTTCCTCTTCTGCTCGCCAATACTCATCAACACTCTTTCTAACTATATATTTTTCTAAGTCCACTTCCGGACGCTTCTTTGCCATAGATTTCTCCACATTGACTCCTTATATCATAAATTGTTCATAGGTTCGAGATCTTGAAAAAAGTGTCCGGAGCACTTATTCAACACCTGAAGTGGGTGCAGTATACTGTGGGCACGCGTGACGTAATTCCACTCACAATATGGTAGGTGATAAAATTTTCTGGATAAAAATTTTATCCGGCTAAGGTTTTTATTATTTTTTTCATTTTTAAATTTTGGATCTCCACGCTTTAGTGCATAGAACGCCTAGTCAAAAGATAGAATGAGACATTTCAGAAATCCAGTTAAAATTTGGTTTACGACAACTAAATTTCAACAAAGGAGAACTGAAATGCTCGAAAATAGCTTAACACATTTT
>CALJPJ010000307.1 GCA_937980625.1 uncultured Bdellovibrionales bacterium | reverse complement strand
TAAAACCATTAATCTTTCTATGTGATGATTATAAGAATATTTTTGAGCTTTTAAAATGCAATCATCAATTGGTGGAATCTCTAAATCACCCGTGTACCAACTCGATGCTAAAGTATTTTTATGCCTCCAGAAGTTCGTACTCTCAAATTCATCACTTTTATTTTGATAAATACCTCTGATGAACTCACGCCAACCTAAAATTTGCCTTACAAAACCCTCAACAGAGGATAATGGAATTTGATCTAAATTTTTTTCATAAAACTGAACAACTTTTGATATCACCTCAGAAGGCAAAATTAAACCAAGGTTTAAACCAGGTGAAATTAAAGAGTGATACAAAAATGGAGTTTTATTTGAAATTGCATCTTGATATTTGCCAAAGTTTTTTAATTGTTTTTTAAAAAAATTATCTAGCAACTGCAAGTATGCCTTACGAGTTGTTGGAAATACAAGTTCGGATGATGAACTACCAGGATGGTTACCAAACAATTTAAGTACTAACTTTTTTACTTCTGGTAAGTGCGGATTTACATCTTTGATAAACTCTACATCATCGACAACAAGCTTATTTGGAATCTTATTTCTATTTTCATTATCAAAGCTCCACTTGCCACCAAAGGGCACCCCATGATTATCAATTAAGACATTAAACTTTTTTCTTTGTCTTTCATAAAAATTTTTCATAAAAGGTTTTTTTACACTTTCAAGATAAGATTTAAAATATTCACGACGACAAATAAACATAGGTGAGGGAAGTATGGTCCACTTTATGCCAAGGTCGCGACATAGATCTTTAATTTTCAACTCAAGGAGTTTATCTTCCACTTCATAACCTACAAGTTCGTCTTTGCCTTTAAGTGCTTTACCTAGTAAATTAATAAAGTTATTTTTTTTAGAAGTTGTTAATTCATAATAGTCTAAATTAAAACTATTTTCTCTCATTTGATCTCGATAAGACCTCATAGAACTCAAAAATAAAATAATTTTTAATTTATGATGCTTAACATAAGTACATAAATCATAACTTTCTATCATGATTAAATCACTAATTTTAAGTTTTTTATAATAACTTATTGGAAAAAGTTGGTTACCTAGGATTAAAACTAATTTTTTCTTCATACTTCATCTTTTAAATTAAGGTGGTCAAATAATTTTAAAATTTTAGTATCTTTCAAAGAAAGTAAGGATTTTAAACTAAATTCAGCGTTATTTACCATTTTAGAAACTTGCTGGGCTCGTTTAATTGAAAAAACCTGTGGCTGATTACTCACTTCCTCTTCTGCTGTTTTACAAGCTTGCTTAATTTTAACCAATATTTTAGCCTCGCGCTTGGATAAAACATCAAAAATAACATCCTTAATATTAAAATTAGCAATATAACAAACGGTTGGCCCCACCTTAGGGGCCTCAATAATTACGCTATAATAGATCAAATCCTTTAAAGTCATACTAATTAATGATTTTGAAACATTCAGTTTATCTATCAAAAAATTTGCATCAATAGGTTCACTAGCCATAAAGATTAACGTCCACACACGGCCATGAATTTCTTTAAAACCCCAGTGCTCTATAAAACCACCAATTTCTTTTGCTAATTCTAAAACGGCAATATTAGACATATAAAAAGACCTTCCTAATAATTTTTGAAAATATAATAAAGTAAAATACAACGGCTAGACCACAAAATAGTTCTATACCAATTTGTAGCAATTAACTTATCTACAAGAGGTTGACTATAGCCACTTAACAGCTTGGTATGAATAGGAGAGCTAATAAACAAAGTCACCAGCCAAATAAAAAGCAATAGTACAACAGATACTAAAAACAAGTTAAAATGCGCTTTATCGATAGTAAATAGTGTAATTATTGATGATACAAGTTCAGTTAACATAATAGGAACAACAATCCAAGAAATCCTTAGTGAGTGAAAAGATTCAAAGTCACTAAATTTACTTTTATCAACAAAATTAAAACTAGGGTAGTGAACCAATTGGATAGTCCAAATAAGACCAACTAAAAAAATACAGGAATAGAAATTAATTTGCAAAAAATAATAGGCCATCTATTTGTGACAAACTCCACTGACGCAATCTTTAGAGCGAAAAAAAGGTCTTAATTTGGCAAAGACTAAATATCCGAAGTCAAAAAATGGCCTAACCATTTTATATTTAGCTAAATTCTTTAAAAGATTAAAACACTCTAAAGTTTCCCAAATAGCAATAAACCCATCAACCCCTGTTATTATTTGGTTACCTTTTTTTACATGAAAAATTTTATTATAATCCCTGCCGCTTAGACCAAACTTTTTATCGTCAAAATCAGATAAAGAAATATCAATAAAGTCAATTTGAGACTTTGTATCTAATTTTTGATAGTGATTAATCTCCTTGGTGCAAAGAGGGCATAAACCATCATAAAAAACTTCTAATTGTATACTCATACTTTATACTAACACATAAACATAAAATAGTTCAAGCTTTCTTGAACTATTTTATTATTAACTCTAAGCCTCTGAAAGTATTAAGGTTTATCTGTACTAAATCAAGTCACTTGAAAAAAAGTTGCCAATATTGCTGAATTCAACTAACTATTACACTCCTAAGTAGATAAGGAGGGCAGCAGTGAAGTTCCTGCACAGTATGGTAAGAGTTAAAGATTTAGATAAATCACTTCAATTTTACATTGATCATTTTGGTTTGATTGAAGTAAAACGATATGAAAATGAAGAAGGACAATTTACTCTTGTTTATTTAGCTGCCAAGGACGACTTAAAAGCAGATAGTAAAATAAACTCTCCACTTATTGAACTCACTTATAATTGGCCTAATGATAAGGGCGAAACAGAAGACTACGGAAATGCACGTAACTTTGGCCACCTTGCTTTTGCTGTAAGTAACATTTATAAAACTTGCCAAAAATTATTAAATCACGGAGTAACAATTAATCGGCCACCAAGGGATGGTCGTATGGCATTTTTTAAATCTCCAGATAATATTTCAATTGAACTCCTACAAACTGGTG